>NZ_JBEYFB010000016.1:36622-182522 GCF_040634135.1 Streptomyces sp. NPDC007164 | reverse complement strand
TCGATCGCCGCGAACACATACTTCGGCTGGAAATGAATATCCGCGATCACCGGGATCTGCGACTTCTTCGCGATCACCGCCAACGCGTCCGCATCGTCCTGCGTCGGACACGCCACCCGCACGATCTGACAGCCCGACGCCGTCAGCTCCGCGATCTGCTGCAACGTCGCACCGATGTCCGACGTACGCGTCGTGGTCATCGACTGCACCGACACCGGCGCGTCCCCGCCCACCGCAACCGACCCGACCTGGATGCGCCGCGAGGGGCGGCGCATCGCGAGCGGCCGGGCCGGCAGCCCGGGGAGACCCAGTACGACGGGTTCTCCAGGGGTCATGACGTCACCGGTTCCCGGAGACCGTCTCGCGCGCGGCGCGCAGGGATTCCTTCAGCGATCCCATGGTGGCGAGCACGGCGGTGGGCTCGTAGCCGCAGTGCGCCATGCAGTTGGCGCAGCGCGGGTCCTTGCCCCGGCCGTACTTGTCCCAGTCGGTCTCCTCGATGAGCTGACGGTACGTCGGTACGTAGCCGTCGCTCATCAGGTAGCAGGGCCGCTGCCAGCCGAACAGCGAGTAGTTCGGGATGGCCCACGCCGTGCACGGGAAGTCCGCCTTGCCCTCCAGGAAGTCCAGGAAGAGCGGCGAGTGGTTCAGCCGCCAGCGGGCCCGGTTGCCGCCCGCGAAGGTCTTCTTGAACAGTTCGCGGGTCTGCTCGACGCCCAGGAAGTGCTCCTGGTCGGGTGCCTTCTCGTAGGCGTAGGCGGGCGAGATCATCATCTCGTCGACCTTCAGGTCGTCATTGAGGTAGTTGAGGACCTCGATGATGGTCTGCGGGGTGTCGGTGTTGAAGAAGGTGGAGTTCGTGGTGACCCGGAATCCGCGCCGCTTGGCCTCCTTGATCGCCGCCACGGCCTCGTCGAAGACGCCTTCCTTGGCGACGGATTCGTCGTGCCGTTCCCGCAGCCCGTCGATGTGCACGGCGAAGGCGAAGTACGGGGAGGGCGTGAATTTCTCGATCTTCTTCCGGAGCAGCACCGCGTTGGTGCACAGGAAGACGTACTTCCTGCGTGCCACCAGCTGCCGGACGATTTCATCGATCTGCGGGTGCATCAATGGTTCGCCGCCTGCGATGGAAACCATCGGGGCGCCCGATTCGAGCACGGCGCCCACGGCCTGGGCCACCGGCATGCGCTGTTTGAGCACACCGGCCGGATGCTGGATCTTCCCGCAGCCCTCGCACGCGAGATTGCAGGCGTACAAGGGCTCCAGTTCCACGATCAGCGGGAATTTCTCCCGCCTACGGAGCTTCTGTTCAATGAGGTACGTCGCAACCTTGATGGACTGACGGAGCGGCATGGCCATCTGGCTCACCTCCTGGGGAGCAGCAAAGATCGGTGCCATTCGTAGAAAGCCGGCAGGACAGCACGGAGAACTCGGAAAGCCGATATTCCACCGCGTACGGTCCCGATGCGGACGAGCTCATGCTCCGGAGCATCCACGACCACCCGTACGGCGGCAACCGGGCGGGGCCCGGACCGCAGAGCGGCGCGCAGCGTGGCGGCGGACTCCATGTCCACCGCGACGGCTCCGGTGGTCCGCAGCCCGGCCCGCTCATGTCCGCGTACGACATGGGCGGAG
The DNA here is from genome assembly GCF_040634135.1 of Streptomyces sp. NPDC007164. NCBI lineage: Bacteria > Bacillati > Actinomycetota > Actinomycetes > Kitasatosporales > Streptomycetaceae > Streptomyces > Streptomyces sp. NPDC007164. Next base: position 180,887 of record NZ_JBEYFB010000016.1, on the reverse strand, counting down.
CCGGTCAGCGGACCGGTGTGGACGGCGCGGCCGGGCACCGCCCTGGCCAGGGCCTCGGCGAGCAGGCCCGGGCCGGTACAGGCCGTCGAGTCCCCGGCCTCCCGGGTCTCGTCGGCGACCACCAGGTCCCCGGGGTGCATGCCGGGCAGCAGCCCGGCGCAGAACCCGGAGGCGAGGACCGCCGTGCCGGGCGCCCGGCCCTGACCGAGCGCCCGTGCGACGGCCGCTTCGGCGGCCCTGGGCCCCATGCCCGTACGGAGTACGGTCACCGGGCCGGGAGCGGCGCCGGCCCTGCCCCGGCCGCTGCGCAGGGCGAACTGCTCGATGCCGAGCGCGCAGGCGATCAGCAGCGGCGCGGCGGGGCCGGCCGTCCCCGGGCCGTCGGCCATCAGGCCCCCTTGCGGGTGGCCGTGCGGTCGGCGAACGGCTCGCCGTACACGTACCGCCCGAGTGCGGTGAGCGGGAACACCTGGCGGTAGAGGTGGTAGTTGATGGAGAAGTCCCACGGGAATCCGGTGCCGGTGAAGTACGGCTCGTCCCAGGAGCCGTCGGCCTGCTGGGTGGCGGTGAGCCAGGCCACCCCGCGTCGGACGGCGACGCTGTCGCGGGCTCCCGCGGCGAGCAGCGCGAGCAGGGCCCAGGCGGTCTGGGAGGCGGTCGAGGCGCCGTGCCCGATCCACTTCTCCTCCCGGTAGGAGCGCAGGTCCTCGCCCCAGCCGCCGTCGTCGTTCTGCACGGACTCCAGCCAGCCGACCGCGCGGCGGATCGCCGGGTGGGTCACGGGCAGTCCGGCGGCCACCAGTGCGGGCACCACCGAGCCTGTGCCGTATACGTAGTTGACGCCCCAGCGGCCGAACCAGGCGCCGCTCGCCTCCTGTTCGGCGAGCAGCCATTCGATGCCCCGCCGGGTGACCCGGTGACCGGCCCGCCCCTCGACGGCGAGCATCTCCACCACGTGCCCGGTGACATCGGCGGACGGCGGGTCGATGACCTCGCCGAAGTCGCAGAAGGGCAGCCGGTTGGGGAAGGCGCTGGTGTTGTCCGCGTCGAAGGCGCCCCAGGCCCCGTTGCGGGACTGCATGCCGATGTTCCAGCGGACGCCGCGCTTGATGGCGGCCTCGATGCGGGCCCGGTCGGGGTGGCGGACCCGGCGCAGCGCGAGGACCACCTCGGCGGTGTCGTCGATGTCCGGGTAGTTGTCGTTGTGGAACTCGAAGGCCCAGCCGCCCGGGTTGAGCCGGGGGCGGCGTACGGACCAGTCGCCGGGCCGGACGATCTCCTCGCCGAGCATCCAGTCCGCGGCCTTCACGAGCGCCGGGTGGTCGGGGCCGACCCCGGCGTCGGCGAGCGCGATGGTGGCGAGGCAGGTGTCCCAGACCGGGGACTGGCATGCCTCGATCATGCGGGCGCCGTCCTCGCGCCACACGGCGAACCGGTCGAGCGATTCGAGGCCGGCGCGCATCACGGGGTGGTTCAGGTCGTAGCCGAGCAGGTGCAGGGCGATGACGGAGTACACCGCGGGGGGCTGGATGCCGCCCCAGCAGCCGTCGTTCTCCTGGCGTTCGATGATCCAGCGGGCCGCGGCGTTCATCGCGGTCCGGCGCAGCTTGCGCGGTGCGATCCGGTGGTAGACGTGCAGCGCCTTGTCCAGGCGCTGGAAGACGCCGTCCCAGCTGGCGGCCGGTGCGGGGCGTCTGGGCGGGTTCGGGTTGTCCGGATCGGTGTGCAGTTCGTCGAGCGGGAAGGGGGCCGGGCGTACCGGGCGCTTCGCCGAGACGATGGTGAGCGGCACGATGGTCTGGCGGGCCCAGCAGCCGAAGTCGTAGATGTTGAGCGGGGCCCATTTGGGAAAGAACATCAGCTCGGGCGGGAGTTCCGGCAGGTCGTCCCATTTCCACCAGCCGAACAGGGCGAGCCAGATCCGGGTGAAGACCCGGGCGGCCGCGATGCCGCCCTGTTCCCGGATCCATCCGGCGGCGCGGGCCATGTGGGGTTCGTCCGGCCGGTCCCCGGCCAGGCGCAGGGCCACGTACGCCTCGATGGTGGTGGAGAGTTCGCCGGGGCCGCCGTGGAAGGTCGCCCAGGTGCCGTCACCCAGCTGTTCGCCGCGGATGAAGCGGCCGGCCGCCCGGACGGTGTCGGGGTCCTGGATACCGAGGAATTGACGGAGCAGCAGGTCCTCGGCGTCCATCGTGACGTTGGTGGCGAGGTCGCCCTTCCACCAGCCCTGCTCGTCCTGTCTGCCGAGGAGGTGCTCCACCGAGCGTTCCGCGGCCCGCCGCGCGGCGGCGAGCACGTCGTCCGCGGCGATGGTTGTGTCGGTCGGTTTACTGGCCGAGGCTGCGCGGGGGTTCACGGCCCCGGTGCTTCCGTCGGTCGTCGCTGTCATGGCTTCCCCTTCGTGCAGTCAGGTCCTCTGCTGTGCTGGGGTCTCCGTCGGCCGGCGCCCCGGCAAGGGCGCCGGCCGGCGACTGCGAGTCATATGGAGCAGATAGTGATCATCTCTTTCGTACGACGACGAAGTCCGCGAGCGCTGTGAGCTGCGCCCGCACGGTCTGCGGCATGTCGATGCGGTGCAGCGCCTCGATGGCGACCGCATGCTGTCGACGGGCCTCCTGGGCGGTCCACTCGCGACCGCCCGCCTCCTCGATGAGCGCCGCGCGGGCGGCGAACTCCTCTTCGGAGAAGCTGTCGAAATCGCTGCTCTTGGCGTCGGCGGCGAGCAGTTCGCCCAGGCGCTCCGACGCCGGGCCGCCCGCGGCGAGGGCGGCGACGACCGGCAGGGACTTCTTGCGCTGGCGCAGGTCGCTCCAGGTCTGCTTGCCGGTGGACTCGGGGTCGCCCCAGATGCCGAGCAGGTCGTCGACGGCCTGGAAGGCGAGGCCGAGGTGGTAGCCGTACGCCTCCAGGGTGTCGGCGGTCCGGTCGTCGGCGCCGCCGAGGACCGCGCCGATGGAGCAGGCGCAGGCGAGCAGGGCGCCGGTCTTGTTGCCCTCCATCTCCAGGCACTCCTCGACGGTGACCCGCTCGCGGTGCTCGTAGGAGATGTCCTGGGCCTGACCGTCGATGAGCTTGCGGCTGGCCGCGGTCAGCCGGCGGGTCGCGCGGCCCGCCTCCACGGTGCCCAGTTCCAGCAGGACCTCGTTGGCGAGGGCGAAGAGCGCGTCGCCGACCAGGATCGCCTGGGCGGGGCCGTGCACCTTCCAGACGGTGTCGCGGTGGCGGCGCTGTTCGTCGCCGTCCATCAGGTCGTCGTGCAGCAGCGAGAAGTTGTGCACGAGTTCGACGGCCACGGCGCCGGGGACGCCGGCCTCGGCGGCGGCGCCGGCGGCCTCCGCGGACAGCAGGGCGAGGGCCGGGCGGACAGCCTTGCCCCCGTCGCCGTCGGCGGGCTGTCCCTGGGCGTCGATCCAGCCGAAGTGATAGGCGGCGACGGTGTCCATGGGCGGTGCGAGCCGGTCGACGGCGGCCCGGAGGACCGGCGTGGAAAGGGCCCGTCCGCGCTCCAGAAGCGCGGTGACGTCCGTGGTGTCGGCCACGGGGTCGAAAGCCGGATTCGCCGGGGTCACTGACTCTCCTCTTGTTCCGGTGGTACTGCTCATGCCGCCTCCTGCAGCGGATGTTCTTGGGGGCGGCCGAGCGCCCGGAGGGCCGCGTCGGCCGCGCTGAACCCGCTGCGGACGGCACCCTCCATCGTCGCGGGCCAGCCGGTGGCCGTCCAAGCCCCGGCCAGGCAGAGGCCGGGGGCACGGGTGCGGGCACCCGGCCGCAGCCGGCCGACACCGGGGGCGGGGGCGAAGGTCGCCGTGCGCTCCCGGGTGACGAAGAAGTCCCTGATGCCGGCCCCGCATGCGGCCGGCAGGAGCCGCTCCAGCTCGGGCAGGTAGCGGCTGCGCAGTTCGGCGACGGGGAGGTCGATCTCCTCGTCGGCGGCGGACTGGGACACCGCGAGGTACTGCCCGGGGCCGGTGAGGCCCGAGGCGTCGGTGCGGTCGAAGACCCACTGGACCGGGGAGCCGAGCGCGGCGAAGAAGGGGCGGCGCAGCACCTTGCGGTCGTAGACGACGTGCACGTTGAGGATCGGCGAGGTGCCGATGTCGAGCAGCCGCCCGGGTTCGTCGAGCGCGCCTTCGGGCAGCAGGTCGTGGGTCTCGCGCTGGGGTACGGCGAGGACGACGGTGTCCGCCTCGATCCGTTCGCCGCCGGTGTCCACGATCCAGCCGCCGTCTCCCGTACGGGCGATGGCGGAGGCCTTCGTGCGGAGCTCGGTGCGGACTCCGGCGGAGTCGAGGGCCTTGCGTGCCAGCGTGTCGTGCACCTCGCCGAGGGGCACGCTCGCCCAGCCGATGTCGGCGGCGCCGGGCTCGGAGAGGAGTCCGGTCTTGAAGACCTTCGCGGCCAGGGCCAGCGAGGAGTTCGGCGCGGTGGCATTCAGCGTCGCGACGCCGACCAGGTCCCACAGGGCCTCGATGGTGCGCGGCGACTGGCCGTGCCGGGCGAGCCAGCTGGCGAAGTCGACGGTGTCGAGGGCGGGGTCGTCGGGGTCGAGGCGGCCGAGCGCCAGTGCGGCGCGGCCGACACCGGCCCGCTCGGCGAGCGAGAGGTGCGGGTAGCCGGCCAGTCCGGCGGCCAGGTGGAAGGGCACCGGCAGTGCGTTGCGGCGCAGCCGTCCCAGCCGGGGGCCCGAGGGGCGTCCGACGTCGAGAACGGGCACGTCCAAACGGTTTTGCAGGGGCGCCAGACGGGTCCCGTCGACGCGGTCGAGAAACCAGCGGTAGGCGGTGCAGCAGCGCAGATAGACATGCTGTCCGTTGTCGACCGTCAGTTCGCCGCGCCGGAAGGAGAAGACGAGGCCGCCGAGCCGGGGCCTGCCTTCGAGCAGGGTCACGTCAAGCCCGGCGTCGGCGAGACGCAGCGCCGAGGTGACGCCGGCGAGACCGCCACCGATCACGACCGCGCGGGAGGAGCGCGGGGTGTCGTCCGTCATGCGTCCTCCTCTCGCCGGGTCACTTCAGTCAGGGACGCGGCGGCGCCGCGGAGGGTTGATCGCCGGGCCGATCGCCTCTCCGTGTTGCACATGGTGCGCGAGAACTCCGCACGGCGCATCAGACACGCCCCCGGGTGGTGCGCCGGGAGATGTACCGGGCGTCGAGCCCGGACAGTCCGCGCACCGCCACGTACGCCTTCTCGTGGCCGGGCAGTGAGACCCGGCCGCGCAGCACCGCCTCGGGGTCGCGCTCGATCCGGTCGAGCAGCCGCCGGTAGATGCCGGCCATGGCCGCGACACACGCGCCGCTGCGCCGGTCCAGCATGGGCAGCAGCCGGTAGCCCTCGGCGAACAGCGTGCGGGCGCGCCGCACCTCGAAGTGGACGAGGCCCGCGAAGTCGGCGCCGGGCGGCGGGGTGGCCCGGTGGAAGCCGGCCGAGCAGCCGAACTTGGCGAGGTCGTCGGCGGGCAGATACGTGCGTCCGTTGCCGGCGTCCTCGCGGACGTCGCGCAGGATGTTGGTCAGCTGGAGCGCGAGGCCGAGCGTGTCGGCGTACTCCGCGGCCCGGTCGGCGCCCGGGGCGCCGGGCTCGGTGCCGAAGACGCCCAGGCTGAGGCGGCCGATGGCACCCGCGACACAGCGGCAGTAGACCTTGAGGTCGTCCCAGGTCTCGTACGTCGCACCGCGCACATCCATCAGCACGCCGTCGATGAGCTCGTCGAGCCCGCCGAGCGGGAGCGGGAATCTGCGCGCTGCGTCGGCGAGCGCGACGGCCACCGGGTCGGTGTCGTCCTCGTCGACCGCTCCGTTCCGGATCCGGTCCAGAACGTCGCGGGTGCTCTCCAGGCGGGCCCGCTTGGTGTCCGCGTCCAGCTCGCCGTCGCCGATGTCGTCGACCCGACGGGAGAAGGCGTACAGCGCCGACATGGCCTGCCGCTTCTCGGCCGGCAGCAGCCTGATGCCGTACGCGAAGTTACGCGCCTGCTGTCCGGTGACCGCCTCGCAGTAACTGTATGCGGCCTGTACCGGTGCCGACATGTACGTCGTCTGTCCCTCCACGGTCCGGCTCACCCCTCTCTACGCGCTCTTCGCAAGACAACTCCCACCTCGCGCAGCAGGCTGGGCTTGGTGGGCCTGGGCGGTCCGGGCAGTACGTCGAACCCGGCGGCCGCGATCGCGGTGAGGGCGGCGCGCCCCCCTCCCACGAATCCGGCGAGAAGCAGCTTGAGCCTGCCGTGGACGCTACCCACCAGCGGGGTGCCTTCATTCAGCAATTCCCGAGCGCGTTCGGCTTCGTACGCGACCAGTGAACGCACCGACGCGCCCCCCGAGGGGGCGGCCAGACCGGCCTCCGTGACATGGAACCTGGCCATGTCCTCGGCGGGCAGATAGATCCGGTCGCGGCCGAGGTCCTCGGTGACGTCCTGGAGGTGCTCGACGATCTGCAGGGCGGTGCAGACGGCGTCGGAGCGGCGGATGCGTTCGGGGCTGGCGGTGCCGGTGATCTGCAGGACCAGCCGGCCCACCGGGTTGGCGGAGAGCTCGCAGTAGGCCAGGAGCTCCTCGTACGTCGCGTAGCCGCGGACCTTCTGGTCCTGCCGGTTCGCCTCGATGAGGCCGAGGAAGGGCTCCGGGGTGAGCGCGCAGCGCCGCACGGTGGGGAGCAGGGCGCGCAGCAGGGGGTGGCGGGGTCCGTCGCCCGAGGTGTCGAAGACCCGGTGCAGGTCGGCCTCGAAGGCGTCGAGCACGGCGAGCCGGTCATCGGCCCGCGCGGGATCGACGCCGAGGTGGCGGGCGTCGGCGCCACCGGGGGTGAGATCGCCGTCACCGATGTCGTCGACCAGGCGCGCGTAGCCGTAGACGGCCATCAGGTCGTCGCGCCAGGCGCGGGGCAGGAAGAAGGGGGCTACGGGAAAATTCTCGTCCGCTGCCTTGTCGAGGGTGCTGGGTACGGCGCCTTCGGGGTGCGCCTGCCGGGTACGGGTCACCACGGACCGCCCGGTGCTGGGACGGCGTGAGCACCTCGGAGCTGGAGATTTTCCGTCATTGCCGTCACATCTCCCGTTCTACACTGCTGACCCAAAACATCCCATTCCGGACACGCCGCCCGCTCTGCCGAGTGCGGAGCGCTGCCTACGGGCCGTACGGCCAGGCACTATCGCCCCACTTGCCTCGAATCAGCACCGCTACAGCTTACGTTGTACAACGCTCATCCATACGGCGGGGTGTCGGGCGCGTTGCGGTAACGCTTTCCACCCCGCCAACCTTCCCCGCACACAAGGGGATTGACGTCATCCGACGGGACGAGATCCGGACCGCGGCATACCGCCGGGCGCGGAGAGCGCCGGCGGCGTGCCGCGGTCCGGACACCGGGGCGGCCCCCGCCGGAATGGTCCGACGGAGGCCGCCCCGGTGTCGCGGGACCGGACGAAACGCTACTTTCCGGTCTCGCGCTCGTACGCCTTGATTACCTCGTCCGTCGGGCCGTCCATCAGCAGCTCGCCCTTTTCCAGCCACAGCACCCGGTCGCAGGTGTCCCTGATGGACTTGTTGCTGTGGCTGACCAGGAAGACGGTGCCGGCCTCCTTGCGGAGCTCCCTGATGCGCTTCTCGGAGCGGATCTGGAACTTGCGGTCACCGGTCGCCAGCGCCTCGTCGATCATGAGGACGTCATGGTTCTTGGCGGCCGCGATGGAGAACCGCAGGCGTGCGGCCATGCCGGAGGAGTACGTACGCATCGGAAGGGTGATGAAGTCGCCCTTCTCATTGATGCCGGAGAAGTCGACGATGCCCTGGTAGCGCTCGCGGATCTCCTCGCGCGACATGCCCATGGCGAGACCGCCGAGCACCACGTTGCGCTCACCGGTCAGATCGCTCATCAGCGCCGCGTTCACCCCGAGCAGCGAGGGCTGCCCGTCGGTGTAGACCTTGCCGTGCTCGGTGGGCAGCAGGCCGGCGATGGCCCGCAGCAGGGTCGACTTGCCGGAGCCGTTGGTGCCGATGAGGCCGATCGCCTCGCCCCGGTAGGCGGTGAAGGAGACGCCGCGGACGGCGTGCACCTTGCGCACCCCGCGCGATTCGCCCTTGCCGCGGCGCATGATCCGGCTCAGTGCCGCGGTCGCGCTGCCCTTGCCGCCCCCGGCGCCGTTGACGCGGTACACGATGTGCACATCGTCGGCGATGACGGTGGGGACGCGCCCCGGAGTCTTGTCGTCAGCCACGGCCGTACCGTTCCTCTGCCTTCCAGAAGTACACGAAGCCCACCAGGCCGGTCAGGACCGCCCAGCCGAGCGCCACGACCCAGACGTGCGCGGGCAGGTTCCCCGAGCCGTAGCCGTCGATCAGCGCGAAGCGGACCAGGTCCATGTAGATGGCCGCCGGGTTGTACTGCAGGACGTTGGCGATCCAGTCCGGCTTGTCCTTGAGCATCACCGGGATGGAGAACATGACGCCCGACGCGTACATCCAGGTCCGCATGACGAACGGCATCAGCTGCGCGAGGTCGGGGGTCTTGCTGCCGAGCCTGGCCATGATCAGCGCCAGGCCGGTGTTGAAGACGAACTGCATGACCAGCGCCGGGATGATCAGCAGCCAGGAGAGGCTCGGGTAGCTGCCGAAGGCGATGGCCACGGCCCCGAGCACGATCATCGAGAAGAGCAGCTGCTGGAGCTGCTGGAGCGAGAACGAGATCGGCAGCGAGGCACGCGGGAAGTGCAGGGCCCGGACCAGTCCCAGGTTGCCGGAAATGGCCCGCACGCCCGCCATCACCGAACTCTGGGTGAAGGTGAAGACGAAGACGCCGGTCACCAGGAACGGGATGAAGACCTCCTGGGTCATTCCCTTCCTGGTGCCCAGGATCAGCCCGAAGATCAAGTAGTAGACCAGGGCGTTCAGCAGCGGTGTGGCCACCTGCCAGAGCTGGCCCAGCTTCGCCTGGCTGTACTGGGCGGTCAGCTTCGCCCTGGAGAACGCCATGATGAAGTGGCGCCGGCCCCAGAGCTGCCGGAGGTATTCGAAGAGCCCTGGCCGGGCGCCGCTCACCGTCAGGCCGTACTTGGCGGCCAGGGCGGCCGAGCTCAGGCCGTCGTCGGCGGATGGTGGGGTACTCAATGCGACCGCACCATCATGGGTTGTGTCACTCACCAGATGAAACTCTCGTATTCAGGATGCGCAGCCAGTCGCGGGCGCGGCTCGGAGCGGACAGGTCCCGTGAAGAAAACGTACGTCCCATGCTCTCAGAGGTGAGCCTCTCAGATCACGGGAGGTCGGCCCAGTCTGGTCAGCCGCCAGACCGTGCGCCATTTCATCGGGCGGCGGGTGCCGCAGGGTGTGGCCCAGCCCTCCCGGAAGCCGCCGAGCCACGCCTTCAGCGCCGGGCCCGAGGGCTTGCGGACCAGGGTCAGCAGCAGCCACACCCCGAGATAGACGGGGACCAGCGGAGCGGGCAGATTGCGGCGGGCCAGCCAGACCCGGTTGCGGGCCACCATGCGGTGGTACACCGCGTGCCGCGAGGGGGCGGTCGTCGGGTGGTTGAGGACCATGTCCGCGCGGTAGTCGATCATCCAGCCGGCGTCCAGCGCCCGCCAGGCGAGATCGGTCTCCTCGTGCGCGTAGAAGAACCGGCCGGGCAGCGGCCCGACCTCGGCGATGACCTTGGTCCGTACGGCGTTGGCGCCGCCCAGGAAGGTCGTCACGCGTGAGGAGCGCATCGGGTCGGCGGCGCGCAGCCGGGGCACGTGGCGGCGCTGGGTGACCCCGGTGTCCGGGTCGGCGATGCGGAAGCTGATGATGCCCAGCCCGGGATCGGCCTCGAAGGCCTGCCGGCAGAGCTCGGCGGTGTCGCTGAGCGGCAGCAGTCCGTCGTCGTCGAGGAAGAGCAGGGCGTCCACGTCGGCGCCGGACGGGCCGAAGGCCTCGATCCCGACATTGCGGCCGCCGGGGATGCCCAGGTTCTCGGGCAGCTCGACGGTCCGCACGCCCGCGGGGACGTCCGGCACGGGGGTGCCGTTGCCGACGACCACCACCTCGACCCGGTCGCCGTCCTGCCCGGCGACCGAATCGAGGAGAGCGCGGAGCTCGTCGGGGCGGTTGCCCATCGTGATGACGACCGCGCCGAGCTTCATGGGGGTGCTCACTTCAGCCTGCTCGACGCCAGGATCGACACGAGGTGCAGGAGCGTCTGGAGCAGCGCGATGCCAGCCAGCACCGCGACCATGAGACGGCTGAAGAACAGATCGTCCCGGACCGCGTCGAGGACGGCCGCCACCAGGATGACCAGGGACGCCTCGACGCCGAGGATGAGCCGGTGGAACTTGAGCGCGCCGGCGGCCCGGCGGGCGAACGCCATTCCGGACGAGCGCGGCTCCGAAGCGGCCTCCTTGACCGGCGGCAGCCCGCCCTGGTGGCGCGCGACGCCCACGAGGTCGGTCTCGGCCTTGATCAGGATGGCGCCGAGGGCCGCGAGCGTACCGAGGAAGGCCCAGAGCCAGTCGATCCGTCCGCTGCCCCACAGGTCGGCGGCGCGCAGGCCGAAGCCGACCAGCACGGCCGCGTCGCAGAGGTACGCGCCGACCCGGTCCAGGTAGACCCCGCCCAGCGAGAACTGCTTCTTCCAGCGGGCCACCTCGCCGTCGACACAGTCGAGCAGCAGGTAGAGCTGGACGGCGAGCACTCCGAGGAGCGCGCCGGGGATGCCGGGAACGAGCAGGGCCGGTGCGGCGAGCACACCCGCGACCGTCATCACGTAGGTCAGCTGGTTGGGCGTGACCCTGGTGTTCACCAGGTGCCGGTCGATGCGCAGCGAGATCTCGCGCATGTAGAGCCGACCCGCCCAGTGCTCACCGCTGCGCCGGTCCTTCACGCCCGGCGGGTGTACGACCGGACGGAGTTCAGCTATGGATGGCTTTTGCATAGTCGGCGTACGCGTCCCTGATCTGGTCGGTGGACAGGTTGAGGTGTTCCAGGATCGTGAAGCGCCCCGGACGGGTCTGCGGGGCGTAGTCGACGGCCTGGACGAACTCGTCGGCGGTGAAACCGATCTCTTCGGGCACGACCGGCAGCCCGTGGCGGCGCAGGGTGGCCACCATGTGCAGCGACTCCTCGCGGGCGCCGCGCAGATGCATGGCGAAGCAGGCGCCGAGGCCGACCTGCTCACCGTGGCTGGCCGCGCGCTTGGGGTACAGCAGGTCGAAGGCGTGGTTGATCTCGTGGCAGGCGCCGGAGGCCGGCCGGGAGTCCGCGGCGACGGACATCGAGATCCCGGTGAGCACCAGGCCCTCGGCCAGCACCTTGAGGAAGGCGTCGTCGCCGATCCCGCCGGGGTGGCGCAGCACGGCCTCGCCCGCCTGCCGGGCCATGGCCGCCGCGAGTCCGTCGATCTCCTCGCCGTTGATCTCGTGGGCGAGCTCCCAGTCGGCCACGCAGGAGATGTTGGAGACCGCGTCACCGATGCCGGAGCGCACGAAGCGGGCCGGTGCCTGGCGGACGATGTCGAGGTCGATGACCACGGCGATCGGGGTGGGTACTCCGTAGGAGCCCCGGCCGTTGTCGTTGTCGAGCGTCGCGACCGGCGAGCAGAGGCCGTCGTGGGCGAGGTTCGTCGCCACCGCGACCATGGGCAGCCCGACCCGCGCCGCGGCGTACTTCGCCACGTCGACGATCTTGCCGCCGCCGAGGCCGACCACGGCGTCGTACCGGTTGCCCCTGATGTCGTCGGCCAGCTTGACCGCCGAGTCGAGGGTGCCGTCCGTCACGGGGTACCAGTGGGCTCCGGGCAGCGCGGGCGTCAGCCGCTCGCGCAGGGCGCGCCCCGAGCCGTCGCTTATCGCGACGGCGAGCTTGCCGGAGGCGGAGATCCGCTGGTCGGCCAGGAGACCGGCCAGATCGTCCAGGGCGCCGCGACGGATGTCGACGACGACCGGGGACGGGATGAGCCGGGTCAGTACTGGCACGCGATCTCACGGCCCTTCGCGAGGTCGTCGTGGTTGTCGATCTCCACCCACGTGACTTCGCCGATGGGGGCCACGTCGACGGTGAAGCCGCGGTTCACGAGCTCCTGGTAGCCGTCCTCGTAGTAGAGGTCGGGGTCGCGCTCGAAGGTTGTCTTCAGGGCGTCCGCGAGCTCCTCGGCGGCCTCGGGCTCGATGAGGGTGACACCGATGTACTCACCGGTCGCGGTGGCCGGGTCCATCAGCTTGGTGATGCGCCGCACACCCTTGCCGTCCTCGGTGATGACCTTCATCTCCTCGTCGGCGAGGTTCTTCACCGTGTCGAGGGCGAGGATGATCCTCCGCCCCTCGCCGCGGGCGGCGAGCAGGGTCTTCTCGACGGAGGCCGGGTGGACGGTGTCGCCGTTGGCCAGGATGACGCCGCGCTTGAGCACCTCGCGGGCGCACCACAGGGAGTAGGCGTTGTTCCACTCCTCGGCCTTGTCGTTGTCGATCAGGGTGAGGGTCACGCCGTACTTGGCCTCGAACTCGGCCTTGCGGTCGTACACGGCTTCCTTGCGGTAGCCGACGACGACGGCGACCTCGGTGAGGCCTATCTCCGCGAAGTTGGCCAGCGTGAGGTCCAGCACCGTCTTCTCGCCGTCGACAGGCACGAGGGCCTTCGGAAGCGTGTCGGTGTAGGGGCGCAGACGCCGTCCAGCACCGGCTGCCAGTACGAGGCCGATCATGCGGGTTCTCCTTCGTCGTGAACGGCGGGTGCTCCGGAGGACACCCAGAAGCGGATGGACTCCACGAGCACCACCAGTGCCACCGCCACCGCGAGGGTGGTGAGCGCCACGGTGAAAGCCGAGTGCTGAGTGAATACGGCGGCCAGTACGGTCACCACCAGGGTGCGGCCCTCGTGCCCACCGATCGTGCGTACCAGCCACTGGGGCGGCGCGCCGGTGCCGCCGCGAATGCGGTACACCGTGTCGTAGTGATGGTAGGCGACCGCCGAGACCAGCCCGAAGGCCGCGGGAAGGGCTCCCGGGACATCGCTGCGGGCCGCGAGGATCAGGACGGTGCAGTACTCGGCCGCCCTGAATATCGGGGGCACGAGCCAGTCGAGTGCGCCCTTGAGCGGGCGGGCCACCGCCACGCCGGAGCAGATCGCGTAGAAGACCGCGGCGAAGATCATCTGCCTGCTGCCGAAGGGCTGCTGCAGGGCGGCGGCAATCAGTGCTCCGGCGCCGACGAGTGCGATCACCGGGGCGCTCCAGGTGCCCGGGATCCGGGGGCCGTGGGCCGCGACGAGCTGGGCGACCGGGCCGGAGTCGGCGAGGTCCGCGAGGGCCTGAGCGGCCCGGTCGGTGCGCTCGGCCTTGCGGGTCAGCGAGCGCAGCAGCCGGCCGGCGGTGGTGTAGCAGGCGGCGAAGGCGCAGCCGATGAGCAGGGCGTAGAAGACGATCCGGGGGGTGGTCACCGCGGTCAGTACCGCGATCATCGCCCAGCGCTCACCGATCGGCAGCACTATCATCCGGCGCGCCCAGACGGTCCAGCCGACGCTGTCGAGCCGGTCGGAGAGTGCCGCCGTGGGGCTGGAATTGGCCACCGCGTCGTGGTTGGCCTCGTTGAACGAGAAGTCGATGACGTGCCGGCAGGCCTGGAGCACCATCGCGCCGAGGGCGAGTGCCCATACGTCGTCGCCGCCGCGGGCGGCACCGAGCGCGAGGCCCGCGTAGTAGGCGTACTCCTTGGCCCGGTCGAAGGTCGCGTCCAGCCAGGCGCCCATCGTCGAGTACTGCAGGGAGTAGCGGGCGAGCTGCCCGTCGGTGCAGTCCAGGACGAAGGAGAACAGCAACAGCAGTCCGGCCGCGACGTAGCCGCCGCGGGTGCCGGTCGCCGCGCTGCCGGCCGCGATCAGCGCGGTCAGCAGGGACGCGGTGGTGACCTGGTTCGGTGTGAGGCCGCGGCGGGCGCACCAGCGGGCGAGGTAGCGGGAGTAGGGGCTGATGAAGAACGTGGTGAAGAAGCCGTCGTGGGCCTTCACCGCGCTGCGCAGCCGCACCGCCTCGTCGTCGACCGAGGCGAGGGCGCTCTCCGCCTCGGCGCGCGCGGATGCGTCCGTCGGCACGGCGGCGACCAGCGAGCCCAGCTCGGGGCGCTGTACGGAGGTGCCCCCGGCGTCCATGGTGACGGCGAGACGGCCCGGCACGGTGCGGTCGGTGACCGGTGCGGTGGGCGTACCCGTGGGGACGCCGGCGCCGACGGCCCCGGCCGTGGTTTCCAGGGCCCGGACGAGCGCGGGTCGTACCTCCGGCTGCGCGGTGAGCGCGCCGGGCACGGTGGCGGCGGGGAAGCGCGGGTCGGTCAGTCCTAGCCGCAAGGCGTGGACATGGCCGACGAAACGGGGGTCGACCAGTGCGACCCGGCGGTCGGCGGGGACGGCCGAGAGCAGCCGTGCGGCCTCGGTCGCATCGGCGGCGACCTGTACGTCGAAGCCCAGCGACCGCAGGTCGTCCGCGAGCGACGACCCGGGTACCGGTGCACCGGTGAGGATGGCGGTCGACAGACGAACTCACTCCTTGGTGCTGACGGGATCGGCGCGCGACAGTGCGGCCCGGATGCGGGCCGGCGGCACGTCGGCAGAGGCTATCGGATGAACGGAAGCGCGAGTTCACTGACCGTTTGCGCTCTGTTCCGGGTGGACCGGCATCATCCCGACGCCGTCCGCGATCATCATCGTCGATCGCCGCCTCGCCTGACAAAACGCGACCGTGCGGCCCTGGCCCGGCCGGCCGCGCCACCTCACTGACCTGCAAGCATTTCCGCAGGTCAGGGCATATGACAACGGTGTTCAGTGCCGTGTTGCCGGATACCCCCCACCCGTAGTTCACTGGCATTGCCCGGGCCGACCGCGTCCGGGACCGAGCAACGATCGGGAGGCGTTCCCCATGGGGGCAGGGCACGACCACGGGCACACACACGGCGGTCCGCCGCCCACCGGCACGGCAGCCGCCGCGTACCGGGGTCGGTTGCGGATCGCGCTCGGCATCACACTCACCGTGATGGTCGTGGAGATCGTCGGCGGGGTGCTCGCCGACTCGCTCGCGCTGATCGCCGACGCGGCCCACATGGCGACCGACGCCCTCGGCCTGGGCATGGCGCTGCTGGCGATCCACTTCGCCAACCGGCCGGCCGGGGTGAACCGCACCTTCGGCTACGCCCGCGCCGAGATCCTCGCCGCGCTGGCCAACTGTCTGCTGCTGCTCGGCGTGGGCGGCTTCCTGCTCTTCGAGGCCGTGGAGCGGTTCATCACCCCGGCCGAGACCAGGGGCGGGCTGACGATCGCGTTCGCCCTGGTCGGCATGGCCGCCAACATAGTCTCGCTGTCGCTGCTGATGCGCGGACAGAAGGACAGCCTCAATGTGCGCGGCGCCTACCTGGAGGTGCTCGCGGACACGCTCGGCTCGTTCGCGGTGCTGGTCTCGGCGGGGATCATCCTGGCCACCGGCTGGCAGGCCGCCGACCCGATCGCCTCGCTGGTCATCGGCCTGATGATCGTCCCCCGTACCGTGAAACTGCTCAGGGAGACGCTCAACGTGCTGCTGGAGTCGGCGCCCAAGGGGGTCGACATGGGAGAGGTGCGGGCCCACATCACCGCCCTGCCCGGGGTGCTGGACGTGCACGACCTGCACGCCTGGACGATCACCTCGGGGATGCCGGTGCTCTCCGCCCATGTGGTGGTGCGCCAGGACATGCTCGACTCGATCGGCCACGAGAAGCTCCTCCATGAGCTGCAGGGCTGCCTCGGCGTCCATTTCGACGTGGAGCACTGCACCTTCCAGCTGGAGCCGAGCGGCCATGCCGAGCACGAGGCCAGGCTCTGCCACTGACCGGCCCCCGGTCCCCGTCCGACGGCCCATGTAAGGTATTCGCAGAGGCGTTCGGCCTCCCCCATGTGCGAGAGAGGAGCTGAGGTTGATGACCGTCGCGACGGCGCCCGCCCGGCGCAGCATCCGGTCCTTCCTCATCTCCCGGGTTCTCGGCTAGCGCCTCGACTCCCATCGGGTCGACCCGCTGGCCGGAGCCCTCGTACACCAAGGGTTCCCACGTTGACCGACAACGATCACGCCGTCCGTTCCGAGGCGTTCTTCTCCCTGCACCACAACCTGCCCCGGCAGAGCCCCGGCTCCGATGCCACCACCCGGCGGCTGCTGGAGCTCACCGGCCCGTTGCCGCGGCGGCCGCGCGTCCTGGACCTGGGCTGCGGGCCCGGCCGCGCCGCGCTGCTCCTCGCCGCGGAGGCGGGTGCCGAGGTGACCGCCGTCGACCTCCACCGGCCGTTCCTCGACGAACTGCGCGAGGCGGCCGGGGCCCGCGGGCTCGGCGACCGTATCCGTACGGTCCGGGCCGACATGGCGGAGCTGACCGGCCCCGGCTTTCCCGACGGGTCCTTCGACCTCGTCTGGGCCGAGGGGTCGGCGTACATCATCGGTTTCGACACCGCGCTCCGTGACTGGCAGCGGCTGCTCGCCCCGGGCGGCTCCCTCGTCGTCACCGAGTGCGTCTGGACGACGGACGCGCCGACGGCCGAGGCGCGCGCCTTCTGGGAGCAGGAGACGTCGATGCGCCCCGTGGCGGGCAACACCGCGGCGGCCGTCGCGGCCGGCTACCACGTCCTCGGGGCGCTGGTGCAGCCCGACAGCGACTGGGACGAGTACTACGTCCCGCTCGCCGAGCGCGTGGCGAGCGCCGACGCGTCCGCCCCCGGCATGGCGTGGGCGCTCGCGGCGACCCGCGAGGAGCTGGCCATGCGGCGCGACCACGGCACGGAGTACGGCTACGCCGGCTATGTGCTGCGCCCCGCCGACCCCCGCTGGACGACCCGGCCGGAGACGACGGCGGACGCGGCGGCCGTCCACGCGGTCAACGCCGCGGCGTTCCCGACGCCGGACGAGGCCGATCTCGTCGACGCGCTGCGCGCCGATCCGGCTGCCTGGCTGCCCGGCCTCGGCCGGGTGGCGACGGACGGACCGGACGGGGACATCGCGGCGTACGCCCTGCTGACCCGGTGCCGGGTCGGGGGCGCGCCGGCGCTCGCGCTGGCCCCGGTGGCGACCGTCCCCGGACACCAGCGCCGGGGGGCGGGACAGGCCGCGGTGCGGGCGGTGCTCGACGCGGCACGGCTGCG
The DNA here is from genome assembly GCF_040634135.1 of Streptomyces sp. NPDC007164. Classification (NCBI taxonomy): domain Bacteria; kingdom Bacillati; phylum Actinomycetota; class Actinomycetes; order Kitasatosporales; family Streptomycetaceae; genus Streptomyces; species Streptomyces sp. NPDC007164. The sequence goes on along the minus strand of NZ_JBEYFB010000016.1, from coordinate 163,779 downwards.
CGGCGAGTCACTCGTCCTGGTACTCGGTCATCCCGAGTACTACCCGAGGTTCGGTTTCGTCCCGGCGTCGCGGTACGGGATCCGGCCGGGCTTCGACGTCCCGGACGAGGCGATGATGGCCCTGGTGCTGGACGAGTCCGCGCCGGTGCCGCAGGGCACGATCCGTTACCCGGCCGCCTTCGGCGTCTGACGCACCGTCCGGTCCCGCCGCGCCCCGCGGTGCGGCGGGACCGGACATGCCAGACCCCGAGGTGCGGACAAGCGGCTTTTGTACGGCAGACTTGACGGGAATCGACGGGACCGGCGCACCGGGCCGGGACCATAGCGAAGGATGGGTATGCCGACCACACCAGCCACCGCGGCGCACAGCTCGTCGAACGGCACAGCAGAAGCGATCATGCTCGAACTGGTCGATGAGGACGGCACCACCATCGGTACGGCGGAGAAGCTCGCCGCCCATCAGCCGCCCGGTCAGCTGCACCGCGCCTTCTCCGTGTTCCTCTTCGACGAGCAGGGCAGGCTGCTGCTCCAGCGCCGCGCGCTCGGCAAGTACCACTCCCCCGGTGTCTGGTCGAACACCTGCTGCGGCCACCCCTACCCCGGTGAGGCCCCCTTCGCCGCCGCCGCCCGGCGTACGTACGAGGAGCTCGGCGTCTCGCCCTCCCTGCTGGCCGAGGCGGGCACGGTCCGCTACAACCACCCGGACCCGGCCTCGGGCCTGGTGGAGCAGGAGTTCAACCACCTCTTCGTGGGCATGGCGCAGGACCGGCTGGACCCGGACCCGGAGGAGGTCGGCGAGACCGCGTTCGTGACGGCCGAGGAGCTTGCCGAGCGGCATGCCCGCTCGCCGTTCTCGGCCTGGTTCATGACGGTGCTGGACGCCGCGCGCCCGGCGATCCGGGAGCTGACCGGGCCGTCCGCCGGCTGGTGACGGACGAACGGCACCGGGTACGCCGTCGGGTGCGGGCGGTCAGGGCCGGAAATTCAGCGGCAGCGCCGCCCAGATGATCTTTCCGCCGCCTGCGGTGTGCTCCACATCGCAGGCCCCGCCCGCTTCCCGGGTGATCTCCCGGACCAGCAGCAGCCCGCGCCCGCCGGTCTGCGCGTAGTCCGTCTCCAGGGCCGTCGGCCGGTAGGGGTGGTTGTCCTCGACGGACACCCTGATCCACTCCTCGCCGACAGCCACCTCGACGGCGAGCTCCGGCGAGAGCAGCGCGGCGTGCTTCACCGCGTTGGTGACCAGCTCGGAGACGATGAGCAACAGCCCCTCGGCGACCTCGTCGTCCAGCGGCACACCCTGGCGTTTCAGCAGATCGCGCACCGCGTGCCGGGCCTGCGGTACGGATACGTCCACGGCCGGAGCGGTGAACCGCCAGACTCCCTCGTACGGGACCGGCCGGGCAGGAACACTCCCGCGGCTCTCCATAGTCCGGTACCCGCTCTCCACTCGGTGGTGACTGCACGTCGAAGTACAGAGTGCGGGGCGTAGTCGGCCCGGGCCGTGCCACTGACCATAAGTCGACTTCTATCGGCGGCTTTTGACCGGACAGAGCATCAATGGCTCAGCCTTTGGACCGTTTCTGCTCGTTTCCTCGGGGTTGGTCGGTCAGCTCGCCGGTCACCCTCTGTTCCGAAACCATCGAGACGATGCGACGGCCGCCCACCCCCATGGCGATCAGGCCGAGCCCGTCGAAGAGCAGCGCCAGCGAGAAGAAGAGACCCAGTACGTAGAGACTGCTGTGCGGCCAGTCGAAGAGCACCAGCAGCCCCAGAAGCAGGCCGAAGGCTCCTTGCAGCAGCGTCCAGCCGAACTGCGGGCCGCGCACCACGACGCTGCCCACCAGGCGGAACACCCCGCCGGTCAGGAAGAGCAGCGCGGCGAACATGGTCAGCGCCTCGGCGGTGCCGTGCGGGTGGCGGATGACGACGACCCCGGCGGCGATGTTCAGCGCGGCCACCACGACGCCCAGCCAGAAGTAGTCGCTGCCGCGGGAGTCGATGGCGTGCAGCAGCCCGACGATGCCGCCGAGCAGCAGCAGCCAGCCGAACAGGAGCATCGAGGTCAGCGTCGCGACGCCGGTGTAGACGAGACCGACCAGGCCGGCCACGAGGAGCAGGGCGCCGAGCAGGGCGAGCCAGCCGAAGCTGCGGCTCAGTCTCCTGCCCTCGGTTGCGGGATCTGCCACGGGAAGCTCCTCACGGTGCGTACCTGGTCCCGGACCCCTTCTTGATCATAGGTTCGAACCGTACGGATAGCATCCGGCACATGGAGCGTACGGAACCCGGGCTGAAGCACGCCGTCGCGGACGGCGTCGCCACCGTCGTCATCAGCAATCCCGCCAAACGCAACGCGATGACGGCCGCGATGTGGGGCGCGCTGCCCGTTCTGCTGGAACGGCTGGCGGCCGACCCCGGGGTCCGGGTGCTGGTGCTGACGGGCGCCGGGGACACCTTCTGCGCCGGGGCGGACATCTCCTCGCTCCGGGATCCGGCGGGTGATCCGCAGGCGCTCGCGGTGGCGGCCGAGGAGTCGCTGGCCGCGTTCCCCAGGCCGACACTCGCGGCGATCCGGGGCTACTGCGTGGGCGGTGGCAGTCAGCTGGCGGCCGCCTGCGACCTGCGGTTCGCGGAGGAGGGCGCCTCCTTCGGGGTCACCCCGGCCAAGCTCGGCATCGTGTACGCCGCGTCGTCGACGCGGCGTCTGGTGGCGCTGACCGGCCCGGCCACGGCGAAGCACCTGCTGTTCTCCGGAGAGCTGATCGACACCGCGCGGGCGCTGCGCACCGGCCTGGTCGACGAGGTGCTGCCGGCCGGCGGGCTGGACAAGCGGGTCGAGGCGTACGCGCGGACTCTGACGGCCCGCTCGCAACTGACGCAGGCGGCGGCGAAGGAGTTCGCCGACGGCCGCGAGGACCGGGACGCGTACTGGGCCCGGCAGGCGCGCGGCAGCGGCGACACCGCCGAGGGTGTCGCCGCCTTCCTGGAGCGGCGCACACCGCGGTTCACCTGGACGACCGGGGCCTGACCGCCCGCGCCCTACCGGAGGAGGTGGTGGCGCTGGGCACGGAACTTCTCCACCATGGCCGCCGGGGCCTTCTCCGGCGAGCCCGCGTCGTACGGCGGCTGCGGGTCGTACTCGGTCAGCAGCTGTACGGCCAGGGCGTGCTCGTCGCCCGCGATCCGGCCGGCCAGGGTGAGCCCCATGTCGATGCCGGAGGAGACGCCGGCCGCGGTGACGTACTTGCCGTCGATGACGACGCGCTCACCGGTCGGCTCGGCGCCGAACTCCGTCAGCACGTCCAGCATGAGCCAGTGCGAGGTGGCCCGTCGCCCGGTGAGCAGTCCGGCCGCCGCGAGCAGCAGCGAGCCGGTGCAGACGGAGGTGGTCCAGGTGCTGGTGGCATCGGCGGCGCGCAGCCAGCCGAGCAGCGCCTCGTTCTCCATCTGGTCGCGCTGGCCGGGGCCTCCCGGCACGACCACCACGTCCGGTGCCGGTACGTCGGCGAAGGTCTTGTCGGCGACGAGCGTGAGGCTGTCGGTGTCGTTGCGTACGGGGCCGGTCCGCTCGGCGACGAACACGGTCTCGGCGCCGGGGGTGCGGGCGAGCATTTCGTACGGGCCCACCGCGTCGAGTGCGGTGAAGCGGTCGAAGAGGACGATGGCGATCTGCATGGGTTCCCTTTCGCGGTCGAGCGGCCAGCGGCCGAGTGGCCGAGTGGTCAGGTCGTGGAGCGTCGATCGGTGGCGGGGTGGGTGCGGAAGCGGCGGCGGTATTCGGCGGGGGCGGTGCCCAGGGCCTTGACGAACGCGCGGCGCATGGCCTCCGGGGTGCCGTAGCCGCAGGCGCGTGAGATGCCGGTGACACCGTCGGTGGTGTCCTCCAGCAGCCTGCGGGCCTGTTCCAGGCGTACGCGGTCGACGTAACGGCCGGGCGTGAGGCCCGTCTCGGCCTGGAAGGCGCGGGCGAAATGCCGGGGCGAGAGTCGGGCGCGGGCGGCGAGCGCCTCGACGCAGAGGTCCTCGCCGGGGTTCTCGGTGATCCAGTGCTGGACCTCGCGCAGCGGTTCGCGCCGGGCGGTCTGGGCGACGAGCTGGGCGCTGAACTGGGCCTGATTGCCCGGCCTGCGGAGGAAGACCACGAGGTGTCTGGCGACGGTGAGCGCGATGTCCCTGCCGTGGTCCTCCTCCACGAGCGCGAGGGCGAGGTCGATTCCGGCGGTGACTCCGGCGGAGGTGGCCAGCCTGCCGTCGCGTACGAAGATCGGGTCCGGGTCGACCTCGACGGCCGGGTGGTTGCGGGCGAGGTGCTCGCAGACCGTCCAGTGCGTGGTCACCCGGTGTCCGTCCAGCAGTCCGGCCCCGGCGAGCAGCAGCGCGCCGGTGCAGACGGAGACGAGCCGTTCGGCGTGCGGAGCGTGCTCGCGCAGCCAGTCGACGAGCGCCGGGTCGGGGTCGCGGGTGCCCTCGCCGCCGGGGACGAGGAGGGTGTGGGGCGGTTCGGCGTCGGCGAGGCTGCTGTCCGGGACGAGGACGAGGCCGCTGCAGGTACGGACCGGGGCACCGTCGAGCGAGGCGGTGCGCAGTCCGTACCCGGACCCGGGGAAACGGGAGGCCCCGGCGAAGACCTCCACCGGCCCGGTGACATCGAGGCTCTGGACGCCGTCGTAGAGGACGACGAGTACGGATCGCTGCGTCATGACCGCCATCCTGGTGGGCCCGGATCATGGCCGCAATGACGAAGAACCCACCTTTTCTGCCATCGCGCGAACCTTGCGATTCAGTGCCGCCCCGGGGTTACCGGGCGTACCGACCAGTCGGTAATGTGCCCGCATGAGTACTCTGCCGCCGCGCGCCGGACGCCGCTGCCACAACGCCATCAACCCGCTGCACTCGACGGTCTATTTCTCCCCCGACCTCGGCAAGGAACTCGGGGAGCTCGGCATCGACGACCCGAACGCCGCCTACTTCGCCGCGCGTTCGGCGGCGATGGGTGCCGTCGGTCCGGGCACCGTCACGGCGGCGTTCTACAACTTCAACCACGACCTGGTCGCCCGGCATCTGCCCGCCGTGTGGTCCGTCGCCGCACCGCAGGCGGTGCTGGACGCCCGGCTGCGCGCCGCCGACACCACCCTGCGGCGACTGCTGGGCGAGGAGGTCATCGCCTCCCCGGAGCTGGCCGAGGCGGCCGGACTGGCGCTGCGCGCCGCCGGGGGATGCACCCGACACGCCCGGCCGCTCTACGCCGCCCACGCCGATCTCCGGGTGCCCGAGGAGCCGCATCTGGCGTACTGGCACGCCGGCACGCTGCTGCGGGAGCACCGCGGCGACGGCCATCTCGCCGCGCTCCTGACCGCCGGGCTCGATCCGCTGGAGGCGCTGGTCAGCCACACGGCGACCGGCAAGGGGATGTCCCCGCGCTGGGTGCTCACCACCCGCGGCTGGCAGCGCGACGACTGGGACGCGGCGCGCGAGCGGCTGCGCGGACGCGGACTCCTGGACGCCGAGGGCGAGTTGACGGAGGCGGGCATCGCGCTCCGGGCGGAGCTGGAGGAGGCCACGGACCGGATGGACGCGGCCCCCTACGAGCACCTGGGCGCGGAGGGTGTGGAGCGGCTGACCGAGCTGGCACGCGGGTTCCTGTTCACGGCGGCGTCGGCGGGCGCGTTCCCGGCCGATCTGATGGGCAAGGACTGATCCGCCGGCCGGCCCGGTCCGCGGGCGGGGCCCCGGGGGTGGCCGGGCGACACGGCGCCCGGCCACCCGGCACAATGCAGGCCAAGGGGCCCCGCCCCGGCAAGCACAGCCAGTAGAGCCAGTACGAGAAGGCGAGTCGGTAGAACCGTGACGACGTCCATCGAAGGCAGGATCGCCGAGGAGCTCGGCGTACGCGAGCGGCAGGTGAAGGCGGCCGTCGAGCTGCTCGACGGCGGGTCGACCGTGCCGTTCATCGCGCGCTACCGCAAGGAAGCGACCGAGATGCTCGACGACGCGCAGCTGCGCACGTTGGAGGAGCGGCTGCGGTATCTGCGGGAGCTGGAGGACCGCCGGGCGGCGATCCTCGACTCGGTGCGCGAGCAGGGCAAGCTGGACGAGGCGCTGGAGGCGCAGATCCGGGCCGCCGACACCAAGGCGCGCCTGGAGGACATCTATCTGCCGTTCAAGCCCAAGCGGCGCACAAAGGCGCAGATCGCCCGGGAGGCGGGGCTCGAACCGCTCGCCGACGCCCTGCTCGGTGATCCGTCGGTGGACCCGCTCGCCGCTGCCGCCGCCTTCGTGGACGCCGACAAGGGCGTCGCGGACGGCGCCGCCGCGCTGGAGGGGGCCCGTGCCGTCCTCACCGAGCGGTTCTCCGAGGACGCCGATCTGATCGGTGAGCTGCGCGAGCGGATGTGGTCGCGCGGACGGCTGGCCGCCAAGGTGCGGGACGGCAAGGAGGAGGCGGGCGCGAAGTTCGCCGACTACTTCGACTTCGCCGAGCCGTTCACCGCGCTGCCCTCGCACCGGGTGCTCGCGATGCTCCGGGGCGAGAAGGAGGACGTGCTCGACCTGGTCCTGGAGCCGGAGGAGCCCTCCGAGACCCCGGGGCCGTCCACGTACGAGAACATGGTCGCCCGGCGCTTCGGCGTGGCCGACCGCGGCCGCCCCGGCGACAAGTGGCTCGGCGACACCGTGCGCTGGGCGTGGCGGACCAGGATCCTGGTGCACCTGGGCATCGATCTGCGGCTGCGGCTGCGCACCGCGGCCGAGGACGAGGCGGTACGCGTCTTCGCGTCGAACCTGCGCGATCTGCTGCTCGCCGCACCGGCCGGGACGCGCGCCACGCTGGGGCTGGACCCCGGCTTCCGTACCGGTGTGAAGGTCGCCGTCGTCGACGCGACCGGCAAGGTCGTCGCGACGGACGTCATTCATCCGCATGTCCCGGCGAACAAGTGGGACCAGTCGCTGGCCGCACTGGAGCGGCTGGCGAAGGCCCACGACGTCGACCTGATCGCGATCGGCAACGGCACGGCGTCCCGCGAGACCGACAAGCTCGCCGGTGAACTCATCGACAAGCACCCGGAGTTGAAGCTCACCAAGGTGGTGGTCTCCGAGGCCGGCGCTTCGGTGTATTCGGCGTCGGCCTTCGCCTCGCAGGAACTCCCCGACATGGACGTGTCGTTGCGCGGGGCCGTCTCCATCGCGCGGCGGCTGCAGGATCCGCTCGCCGAGCTGGTGAAGATCGACCCGAAGTCGATCGGGGTCGGCCAGTACCAGCACGACCTGTCCGAGGTGAAGCTGTCGCGCTCGCTGGACGCGGTCGTCGAGGACTGTGTGAACGGTGTCGGTGTCGACGTCAACACCGCGTCCGCGCCGCTGCTTTCGCGGGTTTCGGGGATCGGCTCGGGGCTCGCCGAGAACATCGTCGCGCACCGCGACACGAACGGCCCCTTCCGGTCGCGCCGGGCGCTGAAGGACGTGGCGCGGCTGGGCCCGAAGGCGTACGAGCAGTGCGCGGGCTTCCTGCGGATCCGGGGCGACGATCCGCTGGACGCGTCGAGTGTCCACCCGGAGGCGTATCCGGTGGTGCGGTCGATGGTGAAGCGGACCGGCGGCGATGTCGCGTCGCTGATCGGCAACACCGGTGTGCTGCGGTCGCTGCGGGCCGACGACTTCGTGGACGAGAAGTTCGGTCTGCCGACGGTCACCGACATCCTGAAGGAGCTGGAGAAGCCGGGGCGCGACCCGCGGCCCGCGTTCAGGACGGCCACCTTCAAGGAGGGCGTCGAGAAGATCGGTGACCTCGCGTCCGGCATGGTGCTGGAGGGCGTGGTCACCAATGTCGCCGCGTTCGGCGCGTTCGTGGACATCGGTGTGCACCAGGACGGCCTGGTGCACGTGTCGGCGATGTCGCGGACGTTCGTGAAGGACCCGAGGGATGTCGTGAAGCCGGGCGACATCGTGAAGGTCAAGGTCATGGATGTCGATGTGCCGCGGAAGCGGATCTCGTTGACACTGCGGCTGGACGACGAGGCGGCGGCCGGTGCGGGCGCCCAGGGCGGCGGCCAGCGGCGCGAGCGCGGTGAGCGCGGCGGCCAGGGCGGCCGGCCGCCGAGGCAGCGCCAGGGACAGGGCGGCCAGGGACAGGGCGGCCAGGACCGGCGCGGCGGAGGCTCCGCCCGTCAGGCACCCGCGCCGGTGAACAGCGCGATGGCGGACGCACTGCGGCGGGCCGGACTGACGGACCCGAACCAGGGCGGCAGGAAGCGGTAGCGGTACCCGGGCGGGGAGGGGCGAGCCTGTGACGGCCCCTCCCCGCCCTTCTCTTCACGAATTTGGTGAATACGTCCCGGATCACGGTCCGCCGAGTACACCCCGGATCATGAACCGGCACCCTCTTCGCGTCGCCATCCCCCGCTCTCGCGCCCCGGGCGTGCCAGTACCGCCCGCGCGACCGGGACAGGTGATGGCTGGTCCGGGCTGCCGGGCACCGGGCCGCCGCCGACGGCCCGGTGCGCGGCTCAGAGCTCCGTGACCCGTCCCGCCGCCACCTCGACCCGCCGGGTCGTGCGTACCGCTTCCAGCATGCGCCGGTCGTGCGTGACCAGCAGCAGCGTTCCGGTGTACGAATCGAGGGCCGACTCCAGCTGCTCGATCGCGGGCAGATCGAGGTGGTTCGTGGGCTCGTCGAGCACCAGGAGGTTGACGCCCCGGCCCTGGAGCAGGGCGAGTGCCGCCCGGGTGCGTTCGCCCGGGGAGAGCGTCGTGGCGGGGCGCATCACATGGTTGGCGCGCAGGCCGAACTTGGCGAGCAGGGTGCGCACTTCGGCCGGTTCGGTGTCCGGTACGGCGGCACAGAACGCCTCCAGCAGCGACTCCGAGCCATGGAAGAGCTTGCGTGCCTGGTCGACCTCGCCGACCACCACGCCCGAGCCGAGCGTCGCATGGCCGGAGTCCAGCGGCAGACGGCCGAGCAGCGCGGCGAGCAGGGTGGACTTGCCCGCTCCGTTGGCGCCGGTGATGGCGACCCGGTCCGCCCAGTCGATCTGCAGCGACGCCGGACCGAAGGCGAAGTCCCCCCGTACGGCCTGCGCTTCGCGCAGGGTGGCCACGACCGAGCCGGAGCGGGGCGCGGCGGCGATCTCCATCCGCAGTTCCCATTCCTTGCGCGGTTCCTCGACGACATCGAGCCGTTCGATCATGCGCTGGGTCTGCCGGGCCTTCGCGGCCTGCTTCTCGCTCGACTCGCTGCGGAACTTGCGGCCGAGCTTGTCGGAGTCGGTGGCCTTGCGGCGGGCGTTCTTGACGCCCTTGTCCATCCAGGAGCGCTGCATCTGGGCGCGCCCTTCGAGGGCGGAGCGCTTGTCGGCGTACTCCTCGAACTCCTCGCGGGCGTGGCTGCGGGCGCGTTCGCGCTCCTCCAGATAGGCCGCGTAGCCACCGCCGTACAGATTGATCTGCTGCTGGGCGAGGTCCAGTTCGAGGACCCTGGTGACCGTGCGCATCAGGAATTCGCGGTCGTGGCTGATGACCACGGTGCCCGCGCGGAGCCCGGAGACGTAGCGTTCCAGCCGTTCCAGGCCGTCCAGGTCGAGGTCGTTGGTGGGCTCGTCGAGCAGGAAGACGTCGTAGCGGGAGAGCAGCAGGGAGGCCAGGCCCGCGCGGGCGGCCTGGCCGCCGGAGAGCGCGGTCATCGGCAGGTCGAGGCCGACGGTCAGTCCCAGCTCGGCGGCGACCTCGTCGGCGCGCTCGTCCAGGTCCGCGCCGCCGAGGGCCAGCCAGCGCTCCAGCGTCTCGGAGTACGCGTCGTCCGCACCCGGTGCCCCGTCGACGAGGCCCTGCGTGGCGGCGTCCATCGCGGCCTGGGCCTCGGCGACGCCGGTGCGGCGGGCCAGGAATTCCCGCACCGTCTCGCCGGCCCGCCGTTCCGGCTCCTGCGGGAGGTGGCCGACGGTGGCGGTGGGCGGGGAGAGCCGCAGCTCGCCCTCCTCCGGCCGGTCGAGCCCGGCGAGCAGCCGGAGCAGGGAAGATTTTCCGGCGCCGTTGACTCCGACGAGACCGATCACGTCACCGGGCGCGACGACGAGGTCGAGTCCGGCGAAGAGTGTGCGGTCGCCGTGTCCGGCGGCGAGGTCCTTGGCGACGAGGGTGGCAGTCATCAGGGTGTCGATCCTAATCGGCGCCGGGAGCCGAGCCGCCCGGCCGGTCGCGCTCCGGGCGGGCGGCGGGCGTCCTCAGCCGTCGCGCGTCGGGTCCGCCGGGCCGGCGGGGTCCGGGCCGGGTCCGTGGCCCTCGTGGAGCCCGGTGGTGATCCGGCTGCCGCCCGGACCGATCCGGATCTCGAAGTCACCGGCGTACTTCGCGTGCCCTTCGATGACCGCGGATTCGACGGCTTCCACACCGAATTCGCGCCGGACGATCAGCGGGTCCTGGCGCAGGTCCCGCATCAGCGCCACGCACATGCCGATCATGACGACGGTGAACGGCGCGGCGACCAGGATCGTGAGGTTCTGGAGTCCGGCGAGCGCGTCGCCCTTGCCGTTGCCGATGAGCAGCATGATCGCGGCCACGGCTCCGGTGACCACGCCCCAGAAGACGACGACCCACTTGGCGGGTTCGAGGATGCCCTTCTGGGAGAGCGTGCCCATCACGATGGAGGCGGCGTCGGCGCCCGAGACGAAGAAGATGCCGACCAGGATCATCACCAGCAGGCTCATCACGGTGGCGATCGGGAACTGCTGGAGCACACCGAAGAGCTGTGCCTCCTGGGTGACGGCGTTGCCGAGCTTTCCCGCCTCCTGGAGGTTGATCGCCGTGCCGCCGAAGACCGCGAACCACACCAGGCTGACGGTGCTGGGCACCAGGATGACGCCGCCGATGAACTGGCGGATCGTCCGGCCGCGGCTGATCCGGGCGATGAACATGCCGACGAAGGGCGTCCAGGAGATCCACCAGGCCCAGTAGAAGACGGTCCAGTTGCCGAGCCACTCGGCGACGTCGCCCTTGCCGGTCGCCTCGGTGCGTCCGGCGAGCTGGGCCAGATTGCCGAAGTAGGCGGCGATCGAGGTGGGCAGCAGGTCGAGCACGATGATGGTGGGGCCGGCGACGAAGACGAAGACGGCGAGGACCAGGGCGAGCACCATATTGGTGTTGGAGAGCCACTGGATGCCCTTCTCCACACCGGAGATCGCCGAGGCGACGAAGGCCACGGTCAGCACGGCGATGATCAGCACCAGCAGTCCGGTGCCGGTCGTCTCCTTCCAGTGCAGTTCGTGGAAGCCGCTGCCGATCTGGAGGGCGCCGAGGCCCAGGGAGGCGGCGGAGCCGAAGAGCGTCGCGAAGATGGCGAGGATGTCGATCAGCCGGCCGAGACCGCCGTGGGCGTGCCGGGCTCCGATGAGCGGCTCGAAGACGGCGCTGATCGTCTGCCTGCGGCGGCGGCGGAAGGTGCTGTACGCGATGGCCAGACCGACCACGGCGTAGATGGCCCAGGGATGGAGCGTCCAGTGGAAGAGGGTGGTGGCCATCGCCGTCTGCATCGCCTCGGAGGCGTCGGCGGGGTGGGTGCCGGGCGGCGGGCTGGTGAAGTGCGCGAGCGGCTCACTGACCCCGTAGAACATCAGGCCGATGCCCATGCCCGCGCTGAACATCATGGCGACCCAGGACACGGTCCGGAATTCGGGCTCCTCGCCCTCCTGGCCCAGCGCGATCTTGCCGTAACGGCTGACGGCGAGCCAGAGCGCGAAGACCACGAAGCCGGACGCGGCGAGCATGAAGGCCCAACCACCGTTGTGGATCAGCCCGTTGAGCATGGAACTGGAGATGTCCTCCAGCGAGTCGGTGGCGGTGGATCCCCAGACCACGAAGGCGAGGGTGAGCACGGCGGTGACGCCGAACACCACCCGGTCCGTCGTGGGGTGCCGGTTCTGGGCCGGGTCGCCGGGGAGGTCCGCCGTCACCGACAGTTCCCCCCGGCCGCCCGTTCTCTGTTCGTCCTGCGACACGGATGGCACCTTTCACGGAAGCAATGATTTCGCTCTCCGTAGGCAGTACCACACGTAGCGCCCACCTCCCGGGACCAACAAGCGGTACCGGTCCGCCGGCCGCGAAGGCCCCTGCGCGAAGGGGCCTTCGCGGCCGGACGAGGCGTTACGCGTGATCGCCGCCCGGGACTCGGGCGGCGGGGCGCGGCGGTGTGACGCCGGGCACGTCGGCGGTCCTGGGGCTGTCCGGCACGGCCGCGGAGCCCGTGGTGGCGCGGACGAAGGCGCCGGTGCCGCCGACGAACGGCAGCTTCGCGAAGGTGTGGGCCAGGTCGAGAGTGAGGGTGGGGGTGGAGTCCGGCGGGTCGATGAGGTCGCGGTCGGTGCCGGCGACGATCAGGGCGAGGCGGTGTCCGGCCGGGACGACATGGTCGGTGGCGGCCAGGTCGATGGTGAGGGTGACGGCCCTGCCGGGAGTCAGCGGGCGGCCCTTGCGCGCGTCGGCGTACGTGCCCAGGTCGGCCCAGCCCCGGCTGACCACGGTCCGGTCGACGGCGGCGGCGTTGGCCCTGGTCTCCTTGAAGCAGGAACTGTCCCCCGCGGTGCTCGCGCCCCAGCAACTGCGTTCGGTGAGGGTGGTGATGCCCTCGCCGGACGAGCCGTAGTCACGGATGGTGTCGGGGCCGATGTCCACGAGGACCGCGGAGAGATGGGCGGTCGTCGTGTTCGGGGTGGCGGTGACGGTGACTTCGGAGGAGCCGGAGAGCCGCAGGCCGGTGGTGAGCGGTGCGGTGCGGAAGCCGGCCTTGGCGCCGGTGGTGCGGTCCAGGTCCGCGGCCCACTCCGTCTCGCCCTGCGCCGGATCGTCGGTGAACGTCTCGGTGGCGCCGGGGCGGGCGGGCTTCAGGGCCAGGGTGCCGACGCCCGGCGCGTTCCCGGTGCCGGGGCGCACGGTGGTGGCGTGGGTGGTACGGGGCGGCCAGACCCGGTCGGTGGACCACTGGTCGGGGTGACGTTCGATGTCGGCCATCGGCTCACGGTCGATGCCGTTGTCGTAGCCGAGCAGGTAGTGGTCGAACCAGCGGTGCAGTGTGTCGACCCATTCGGCGCGCCGGTAGTCGAACGGGTCGACGTGGCCGGTCTGGGAGAGCCAGATCTTGCGCTCCACGCCCCGGTCCGCGAGCGCGTCCCACCACTGGCCGAGGTGCTTGGTCCGGACGTTGAGGTCCTGCATGCCGTGTACGGCGAAGACGCTGGCGCGGACCTTGCGGGCGTCCTTCACGTAGTCGCGCCCGGTCCACAGCCCCGTCCAGTCGCCGGTGCGCGGGGCGCCGTCGACGAGCCGCTGCTGGACGGCGGCGCAGCGGCCGCGCGCCTCGGGGCTCTCCACGTAGCCGGAGAGCCAGTCGGGGCCGCTGCCGTACAGCGGTGCGCCCTGGGCGAAGTAGTAGTCGTACCAGGAGGAGATGGCGCCGATCGGCACGATGGTCCGCAGCCCGTCGACACCGGTCGCCGCGACACCGTTGGCGACGGTCCCGTCGTAGCTCTTGCCGATCATCCCGGTGCGGCCGTTCGACCAGCCGGCCGAGGCGCGGGCGGAGCCGGTGCGGGTGGTGTAGCCGCGGGCGCGGCCGTTGAGCCAGTCGATGACGGCCTTGGCGGACTGCACGTCCGAGCGGCCGCCGACGTCCACACAGCCGTCGGACCGGTTGGTTCCGGCCAGATCGACGGCGACGAAGGCGTAACCGCGCGGCACGAAGTAGTTGTCGTAGTGGAGCGGGAACTGTACCGGCCGGCCGTCGGCGTCGTACGTCTTGAGCTGGCTCTCGTTGCCCCGCCCGCAGCAGGAGTAGTACGGGCTGGCATCCATGATCACGGGGATCTTCCGGCCCTGCCGGGCGGGCTCGCGCGGCCGGACGATGTCGGCGGCGACACGGTCGCTCCGCCCGTCCCCGTCGCCGTCCAGTCCGGTGTCGACCCAGACCGATTCGCGGACGGCGTCCCCGTACGAGTAGACGGGCCTGCTCTCCGGCGGCCGGGCCTTCCCCGGGCTCGCGCCCTGGGCGCCGGCCGGTGAGAGCAGGACGGCCGTCAGGGCGGCGACGGCCGCCACCACCAGCGATCGGTAACTCGAACGGGGGCCTCGCGCACGAATCGGCATGGGCGGAAGGTACCCCGGTCAACTCCTCCGCGACAGAGGGCGATCAGCGAGATGAATGGCATGATCGTGGCGCAAATCCGGCGGGCCGGAGTGGCGGCCGAATGGCGATCGTGTGACAGCTGTGGCCATGGACACGACTGTTGCGGCAGTCGCTGAATAGTGTCGACGTGACGGTTCGAAAGATCATTCGCCCCGACGACTTGGAGCATTCCGTGCACCGCAGATTCATCGTCCCGAGCGCAATCGCGGCCTCCCTGCTGCTGGCGGTCCCGGCCTCGGCCGCCGAAGGCACCGTGGGCGCCCCGGGCATCGGCGACCCCTACTACCCGGCCAGTGGTAACGGCGGCTACGACGTGTCCCACTACGACCTGCGGCTGAAGTACCAGCCCGCCACCGATCTGCTGGAGGGCACGGCGACCATCCTCGCCACGACCACCCAGGAACTCTCCCGTTTCAACCTGGACTTCGGGCTGGACGTCTCCGAGGTGCGGGTCAACGGCAAGAAGGCCGGCCATGTGAAGAACGGCGAGCAGGAGCTGGAGATCACCCCGGCGGCCCCGCTGGCGAAGGGCAGGGCCGTCTCGGTGGTCGTGCGGTACGCGGGGAAGCCCTCCGAGGTGAAGATCAACGGCTGGACGTCCTGGGTCCGAACCCCGGACGGCGCGGTGGCCGCCCAGGAGCCGGAGTCGGCCGCCTGGTGGTACCCGAGCAACGACCACCCGCTGGACAAGGCGACGTACGACATCTCGGTCTCCGTCCCGGACGGCACCCAGGCGATCAGCAACGGCACGCTCCAGTCCCAGAGTTCGAAGCTCGGCTGGACCCGCTTCAACTGGCGCTCCGCCCAGCCGCAGGCGACCTATCTGACGACGCTGGCAATCGGGAAGTTCGACATCACCACGGACACCACCTCGGACGGGCTGCCGGTCCTCAACGCCTACAGCAAGGACCTGGGCGCCAACGCCGGTGCGGCCCGCGCCAGCATCGAGCGGACCACCGAGGTCGCCGAGTGGCTGACCGGTGTCTTCGGGCCGTACCCCTTCGACGCGCTCGGCGGCTACTCCCCCAATGTGACCAGCGGCTTCGCCCTGGAGACCCAGACCAGGCCGTTCTACAGCCCCAAGCAGTTCGCGGGCGGCGCCAATGTCTCGGTCGTCGTCCATGAGCTGGCGCACCAGTGGTACGGCGACAGCGTGTCCCTCAAGGGCTGGAAGGACATCTGGATCAACGAGGGCTTCGCCCGCTACAGCCAGTGGCTGTGGTCGGAGAAGGAGGGCGAGGGAACCGCGCAGGAACTGGCGGACTACACCTACGCCCTGCACCCGGCCGACGACCCCTTCTGGTCGGTGAAGCCGGGCGACCCGGGCCCCGACAACCAGTTCGACGCGGCCGTCTACGACCGGGGCGCGACGGCGCTCCAGGCGCTGCGCAACGAGCTGGGCGACGAGACGTTCTTCGCGCTGCTGAAGGGCTGGCCCGCCGAGCACGCACACGGCAACGCGAGCGTGAGCGACTTCGTGACATACGCGGAGCGGGTCTCGGGCAAGCCGCTCGCCGCCCTCTTCGACGCCTGGCTGTTCCGGCCGGAGCGGCCCGGGGCCCCGGCGGCGGCCGGCACGCACGCCCTGCACGCCGCCGGGCAGCCGGCCCGCCCCGCCTCCTGGAAGAAGATCGCGGCGACGAACTCCGTGCACGACCACCGCTGACCGGGACGCCGACCTGGTCCGGACACCGTCGCCCCTCCTCCTCCACGTGGGGCGACGGTGGCCCGGCGGCGGTCCGGCGGCGCCGGTTAGGCTGATGGCGTCGGTGCTGTCCGGCCGGCCCCGGCCGATTCCGGCCCGATCCCGCGTGTACGAGGAGCGTCCCTTGCCCGGTCCGTCCCACGGCCCCGCCGCCGATGCCCGCCCCACCCTGGAAGCGGTGGCGGCCCGTTCCGGGGTCTCCCGGGCGACGGTCTCCCGGGTGGTGAACGGCGGGGCCGGGGTGCGCAAGCCGCTGGCCGACCGGGTGCGCAAGGCGGTCGAGGAGCTCGGCTACGTACCGAACCACGCGGCCCGGACCCTGGTCACCCGGCGCAACGGCGCGGTCGCCGTGATCATCGACGAGCCGGAGTTCCGGATCTTCTCCGACCCGTTCTTCTCCCAGCAGATCCGTGGCATCAGCCGCGAACTCACCCTGCACGACTCCCAGTTGGTCCTGCTCCTGGTGGAGGGCAGCGGGGACTTCGACCGGGTCGCCCGCTATCTGGCCGGTGGCCATGTGGACGGTGTGCTGGCCTTCTCACTGCACACCGACGACGAACTCCCCGCGATCATCCGCAGGTTCCGGGTGCCCACCGTGTACGGCGGCCGTCCGGGCCTGCCGGGCGCCGCGTGCGAACTGGCCGTCCCGTACGTCGACTGCGACAACCGGGGCGGCGCGGCCGCAGCCGTACGCCATCTCGTCGCCCTGGGGCGGCGGCGGATCGCGCACATCGCCGGACCGCCCGACCAGACCTCGGCCCTGGACCGGGTGGACGGCTACCGCGACGTGCTGCCCGACAACGACCCGACGCTGCTCGTGGAAGGTGACTTCACCATCGAGGGCGGCGCGCGGGCGATGGCGGAACTGCTCGACCGCCACCCCGGCCTGGACGCGGTCTTCGCCGCCAACGACCTGATGGCCTCGGGCGCCCTGCGGGTGCTGCGCGAGCGCGGCCGCGGTGTGCCGGACGAGGTGGCCCTGGTCGGCTTCGACGACATGGTGTCGATAGCCGAGGCCACCGAGCCGCCGCTGACGACGGTCCGTCAGGACGTCGAGGGCATGGGCCGGTTGATGGTGCGGATGCTGATGAGCCGGCTCGACGGCGAGGCCGGGGGCGACGAGCGGGATTCGGTGATCACACCGACCGAGCTGGTGCGCCGGGCCTCCGCGTGATCCCGCGGTGGGCCGCCCGTGCCCGGCGCGCGTAGGGGAGATAGCGCAGCCGCTCGGGGAGCACCGGCACCACGCGTCGCACCACCCCGCTGAAGCGCCGCAGTCTGCGCTCCTGCCGGTCCGTCCACTCCAGCCCGATGGCCTCGCGTGCGTCCGGCGGCATCAGCCCGATGGTGACGAAGCGCCGGAACCGGGCCAACGGCGGGAACAGCACCGGCCACAGCGCCTTCAGCAGCAGCCTGAGCGGCAGCGGTCCGCGGTCCGGCGGCGGGACGGGGCGGTCGACGGCGACCAGGTCCTCGACGACCGCGGTCGCCTCGATCTCGTCGGCGAGCACCTTCCGGTAGTACGGCCAGAACTCCTCGATCGTCTGCGGCATGTCCCGGTCGTGGATGCCGAGGATCCTGCCGACCTGGAGCCATTCCCGGTACAGGGCGCGTTCCTGTGCCGGGGTGAGCGGCCGGACGAGATAGCGGGCGGCGTGCTGGTAGACCGGGAAGCCCGTGGCGTGCACCCACGCGTAGTTGGCGGGCGACAGCGCGTGATAGCGGCGCCCCCGGGTGTCGGTGCCCTGGATGGTGCGGTGCAGGGCCCGCAGCCTGCGCCCCTCCTCGGCCGCCGCCTCGCCCCCGTACACCCAGAGCTGGAGCGAGCGCAGGGACCTCTCGCCGCGTCCCCAGGGGTCCGTGCGGAAGACGGAGTGTTCGTCGACCCCGGCGCCGACCGCCGGGTGTGCCACCTGGAGGGTGAGCGCGGCGGGCAGCATCAGCAGGGCCCGGATGTCGCCGGAGAGGCTCCAGAGCACACCGCCGGGCGGGGGCGGTGCGGGGGTGCCGTCTCTGGCCGGATCGCTGGTCATGCGGTGCTCCGAATGCGGCGGGCGTACGGGCGGATGCCCGGCCCCTGTGTGATCCAGTATGCGATCGCCGCCGGACCGGTGCCCCGCACCCCCGGCAGGGGCGCCCACCGGAATCCGGACGCTGTTGGTTAATTCGCCCCGCCGAGTTTCGACTCGGCGGGGCGAAGCCGTGCGAAGTGGCTGGTTCGGGTGTGGGCCCGGGGTGTTTCGGTGAGGTGGGCGTCGATGCGGGCGAGGTTGATGGCGGCGCCGGTGAGCTGGTGCTGGAGGCTGGTTTTGGCCAGGCCCTGGTAGCGGGATCTGCGCAGGCCGCAACGCCGGACGCCTTGGGAGATGGTGCCCTCGGCCCCGGCGCGGATCTTGTAGCGGTCCTTCCAGGCGTCGGTGTGCTGTTCGGCCCGGGCGGCCTGGAGAGCGGCGTACTCCTCGCGGGGCTGGAGGGTGAGCTCGCGGCGTTCGGAGTTCGGGGAGCTGGTGCAGACACGCAGGTCGGGGCAGGCGCGGCAGTCGGCGGGGCTGAACCGGACCCGGATGACGGCCAGGCCGCTTCGCGAGTGGCGGGGGTGCCACTGGGGGCTGGTGATCCCGTTCGGGCAGGTGGCCTGCCGACGGTCCCGGTCGAGGGTGAACGCGTCCCGCTGGAACAGAATGTTCTTTTGAGGGCTGGTGTCGGTGGCCAGTGGGCCGTGCAGTGCGACGCCGTGGTCGCGGTGGGCCGCGAGTACCTGTGCGGCGTTGGGGTGGCCGGCGTCGGCCCAGTGTTCGCCGGGCAGGCAGTCCCGTTCGGCGAGGGAGGCGTGGATCGGGCCGGCCATCACGCTGTCCGGGACGGTGGCGTCGGTGGTGGCCACGTTTGTCATCAGGTTCGGGGTGTCCGGCTCGCAGGTCTCGGTGAGATGCGTCTTGTATCCGTCCCACAGGATGTCGCGTTTCTTGCTGCCCCTCGCCTCGGGGTCATAGGGCGTGACCAGGCGCGTCGCGCCCGGTGGGCGGTCTTTTGGGTCCCGCCGCCGCACCTCGCCCCCGGTCAGGTGGAAGTGCTGAACCCACATCTGCCGCAGGATCTGGACCTGCTCCAGCTCCCGCAGTCCGGCCGGTGCCTGGAGCGAGAGGACAGCCTCAAGCAGTCGCGTCCCGTCCGTCCCGATCCGCTGGCCAACCTCCTCGCGTTTGGTGTGAGCCCTGGGGAACCGGGAGTCCTCGGCCTGGGTGGCGTAGTGCCTGAACCAGTCCGGCCCGGCGATCTCCACCAGCCAGTCGGGGGCAGCCTGCGCGAGCGCGTTCAACGCCGAACGGAGCGTCTCCGCCACCATCTCCAGCCAGCACAGTTCCCGTGCCGCGGACTGCACATGCGTGGAGTCGGTCCGGACCCGACCGGCCGTCCTCAGCAGTCCCTTCTCCCGGGCCGCGGCCAGGATGCCGTCCAGCACCATCCGCCCGGCGTCCGCTTCGATGAGGCGATCCCTGAACTCCGACAACACCGAGAAGTCGAAGCCCGGATCAGCCAGTTCCAGCGCGAGGGCGTATTTGAAGTCGATCCTTGCCCGCACCGCCTCGGCGGCCTGCCGGTCGGTGAGCCCCTAGACGAACTGCAACACCAGCACCAATGCCGGCCGCCCCGGTGACCAGGCGGGTTTCCCCCGCGCCCGGAACAGACCCGCGAACTCCTCGTCGGTGAACAACGGACCCAACTCGTCCCGCACCCGGATCGCCAGGCTCCCCTTCGGGAACGCGGCCTGCGCCACCCGCACCGTCTCCACCGGAATCTCCGCCGGCCCGCTCGGTTGCATAGACATCGACACCCACCCCATACGACACCTCGGCTCCCAAGACCACAACCGGGTCTTGGGAGCCGACGTCACGCACGGGCCCGAATTGACCAACAGCGTCCGGAATCCGGCGGCGCCCCCGTGTGCGGTGCGGTGCCGCGTGGTTACTGCTCGCAGGTTCCGGCGAACGTGCCGCGGGTCACCACGTCGGTGGCCGCCGCGCTCGTGTCCAGCCAGGCGACGCGCTGGCCGTCCCCGAGCGACGGGGCGAGCTGGGCACCGGAGGAGCAGGAGATCCGGCTGTAGTTGTTGAGCCCGGCGACCGTGTCGGCGGTGCTGGAGACCATCGCCTTCATCGGGTCGCCCCATGCTCCGAGCGCGCCCCAGAAGTCGTACGTGGAGTACGCGAAGTACTCGTCGGTGACCGAGAACTGGGCCATGTACGTGCCCTTGGGGTAGGTCAGCTTCGCCGACTTGGCGAGATCGCCGAGGGGCGCCGACATGAAGGTGGAACTCGGGATCAGGAGGCCACCGGTCTCACGCCAGAACACGCGCTCCGAGGTGAGCTGGATGTCCGAGATGTAGTTGAAGAGGAAGCCGGCGATCCGCTTGGTCTGCGTGGTGCCCTTCGCGATGTCGTAGACGTGCGCATACGTGCCGTCGGCGCCACCGGCCCAGGCGATCTGGCCGTGCTTCATCGTGAGGTGACTGGCCTTGCTGCCGGCGTCGGGCGTCACGTTGACGGTGCTGCCGTCCGCCTTGCGGAGCATGACCTCCTGCTCGCCGTCGGCGGTGGTGCTGATGTAGGCGAGCGCGCCGTTGTCGGTCACGGGCTCGGTCTCGTCGGCGTCGGGGCGGTCGACCAGCTTCTTGATCGCACCCTGGCCCTTGGCACCGGTCCCGTAGATGCCGATGCCGTCTGCGGCGATGCGGGTGAAGGCGATGCGGTCGTCGTCCAGGGACGGGTCGAGGAGGTAGGCGTCCTTCTGGGCCAGTTCACGGGTCGGCTTCTTGTCGAAGCGGCCCACGGTGATACCGAAGGCGGCGCTGCCCTGGTCCCAGGCGATGGCGTCGCCGTGGCTGATCGCGTAGACGTCGCCGTTGATCTGGGCGGCCTGCTCGTCGACCCCGCTGTATACCTCGTACGCGGGCAGGATGTCGGCGCCGATGGTGGTGCCGTCGTGCGTACCGCCCTTGTGCTCCCAGCCGTTTTCGATGCCGTGGCCGTCGAACGCCTTGGTGATGGCGGCGAGATCGGCCTTGGAGACGTTCAGGGACTTGGCGGCGAGGATGACCGCGTTGCGCATGTCGGTGAAGCCGGACAGCGGGGTGAGGTAGTTCTGCGCGGACCGGTAGACGATCTGGTCGGCGAGCTTGCTGTCAATGTTCTTGCGCATGTCCCACAGCGCGCCACCGACGATGGTGGAGTTGTAGTGCACTCCGCCGTTGTCGATGTCGAGCGTGATGGGCATGTAGTCCTTCTGCGCGTTGCGGCCGTCGTTCAGGTCGCGCAGGGCGCACTCCGCCAGCGGCTTGGTGCCGTTGCAGAGGTACTCGCCGATGAGGCCGGACGTCGGGTCGCTCATGGCGATGCCCTTGTCGGCGGTCTCCATGGCGTTGCCGAAGTAGTCGGAAATCGCCTCGTTGAGCGCGCCCGACTGGTTGAGGTAGACGAGTCCGGCGGAGTGCTCGGTGACGCCGTGCGTCATCTCGTGGCCGACGACGTCCAGGCCGACGGAGAGCGGTACGCCGTCCATGTGGCCGTAGACCATCTTGGAGCCGTCCCAGAAGGCGTTGGCGTAGTCCTTGCCGCCGGCGGCGACGTTGACGACGGAGTAGATCGTGCCGCCCTTGCCGTCGACGCCGTCACGGCCGATCTGGTCCTTGTAGTACTCGTAGACCTTGGCGGCGTTCAGGTGCGCGTCCACCGCACCCGACGTGGTGTTCGCGCCGTCGAAGCGGTCGCCCGCCGAGGTGCCCAGCGGGACGTCGTCCGTGACCGGGCCGCCCGCGACGAGGCTGTAGTCCTTGCGGTTCGCGTCGTACGTACGGATCTGGCCGCCGGTCTTCGGGTACATGGCGCGCGTCGAGTCGACGAGCGTGTACGAGCCGTCCGTCTCCTTGTTGACGTTCAGCTTCGCCTCGCTGCCGTCGACGCGTACGCCCGTCGCCTCCGCGGGCGACGCGTCGGCGGCGTCGATGTTGTTGTACGAGAGCGCGATTCCGCCCACGCGGGCGTCGACGTACACCTCCTGGCGGACCGGGCTGCCGTTCGCCTTGCCGCCGGTGACGGTGAAGTGCCAGGCGAGCCTGCCGCCCTGGGTGTCGGGCAGCACGGACAGGCCGTGCGCCTCGGTCTTCGCACCCTTGACGCCGGACAGGCCGCGGTCGAGGGAGAACATCCGATGCTTCGCGGTGGCTTCGCTCACCGTGGGCGTCGTGGAGACCGTGAGGTCGGTGTAGAGCGTGCCCGTCGCGGAGGTGACCTGCTGGCCGCCGTCCGCCGCCTGCGTCTGCACCGCGTACTCGGCGCCGAAGACCGGGACACCGTCGTGCTTCTGCTGGAAGCGCACCGATGACTGCTTGCCGTCCTTGGTGGTCTTCACCGTGCTCAGCTCGGAGACCGGGACCTTGTACGTGTCCTCATGAGCCTTCAGGTGGGCTCGGGCCGCCTGGGCCGGGGTGCCTGCCCGGGGGGCCTTGTCCAGGCCCTGGGTCATCGCGGGGGCGACGCCTCCCGGGTCGGCCGCCGGCGCCGTGGCGGTGTCGTCCGCCCAGGCCGGTGCGCCCATCAGTGCCGCGCCGGTCGCGGCGGCGACCACCCCGGTCGCCAGCGTCCGCAGCACGCTTGTTCGTCTCACAGGACCTCCCCATCGCACACCTGCGTCCGAGACGTCGGGCGTCTCGGACGTTGACGTGCCGATCGTTCGTCATGGGACGCTGCGTGAACAGGGGGTGACGCTGGCGTGAAAGCGCCGTGGCGTAATTACGCCTCAGGAATGCGCTTCTGCGACCGAGTTGTCCGATGTTTCGGGCAGCCATCCGGCCCGCGCGGCGTGCCAGCCGAGCTGGAAACGCGTCGCCGCGCCCACCTCGTCCATCAACGCGTGCAGCCGCCGCTGCACCGTGCGATGCCCCATCCCCAACTGGCGGGCGATGGCGGCGTCGGTCAGGCCGACGTGGAGCAGGGCCACGATCTGCCGGTCGATCGCCGTGACCGAGGACTCCTCGCGCTGTTCCGTACCGGGCAGGGTCAGCCGCCAGCCCCTCTCGAAGTGCTCCTCGAAGAGCGAGACCAGAGCCGTGAGCAGGCCCGTCCGGTGCACGACGAGTGCCACCGGCTCCGTCTCGCGCTCCGGGTCCAGCGGCAGCAGGGCGATGCGACGGTCCACGATGACCAGCTTGATCGGCAGCCGCTCCGTGACGGAGATGTGCTGGCCCTCGGCCACGCTCGACGTGAGCAGGGCCGCGGTCACCGGCTTCTCCAGCCAGGCGCGTTCCACGACGCTGCGCAGGATCACTCCGCGGCCCATCACCTCGGAGTCCATCTCCTGGTTGTCCTGGAAGGTGAGCACCGCGGGCGCCCGGTTGTTGGGCACCAGAGCGCACACCTCTCGTGTGGCCCGCTGCTGCATCGTCAGCAGCCGTCGCCGGATCGCCGCCGGACCGGACAGCACCTCCACCGGGGCGCCCGCCCCGTACAGCTGCGCGGAGCGGTGCCGTTCGGAGAGGTCTCCCACGAGCGACTCGACCCGGTGCAGCGCGGACCGGCGGGATTCGAGGAGCGGTCCGAGCGCGAGGACGGGCGAGGCGGCCCGGTACCGGACCCTGCCGTCGGCGTCCGGCCGGGAGGCACTGGCGAGCCCGCGATCGACGAGCGAGTCGAGGACACGTGTCACCGCCGGGCCGCTCAACGGGCCCGCGAGCGCGCCCGGTTCGCTGTCGGGACGGTCCACCAGCAGACGGTAGACCGTGTCCTCGTCCGGTCCGAGGCCGAGCAGGGTCAGCAGGGACATGTCTGCCGGGTCGCGCGGCGCGACAGCATCGGGACGGCCGGACCCGCCGCGCCCCGTCTCGGCACCCGCCACCGGACCCACCCCTCTTCCCGCCGCCCGTCGGCCGGGGTCAGATTATCCGGCGGACTTCCGCAGGCCGAGGCCGTGGGGGCGGTACTGGCCTCAGTCGAAGTCGTACACCGTCACCGGTATGCCCCGGCCGGTCAGCCGCAGTTCTACCAAGGGCTCGATCCGGGACCACTTCCCGCCCGCCAGCCCGCAGCCGATCCGCGGCATGTGGACCGAGGCCCCCAGCTCGCGGGCCCGGTCGGCCACCGCCTCCAGGGCGGTGTCGATCGCCTCGTAGCGCACCGGAACGCCGTTGCTCCCCGTGCGCATCCCCCGCTGGCCCACCATGTTCGCCACCCAGATGTACGGGCTCACCTGCACGAACTGCACCGCGCCGAGGCCGAAGTCGTTGCCCGCGCGCTCCCGGTGCCAGCGGCGGTAGGCCGCCTCGGGCTCGGGCCAGCGGCGCGAGACGGCCAGGACGAACCCCTTGCCCCAGCCGCCGAGGTCGTTGCAGACATGGACGATCAGCTTGACGCCCTTGCCGTGGGGCGCGGTCGCGTCCCCCCGTACATACGTGATCCCGGACATGGCATCAGGTTATGTCCCGCCTCCGACACCGAGCACTTTCACATCAATGGTGAGACAGCAATACTGTTGCACCGGGGCGGGCCGCGCGTACAGCCGCTCGCCCGCAGGGTCGGACACGAGGAGCAGACATGGCGACCGACACCGAGGAGCCGACGCTCACCGTCGACGAGCTGGCGGCGCGCGCCGGTGTCACGGTACGCACCGTGCGTTTCTACAGCACCCGGGGTCTGCTGCCGCCCCCGGTGATCGGGCCGCGACGGGTCGGGCACTACGGCCACGAGCACCTGTCCAGGCTGGCGCTCATCGAGGAGCTCCAGCACCAGGGCATGACGCTGGCCGCGATCGAACGCTATCTGGAACAGCTGCCGCCGGACCTGAGCGCACACGACCTGGCGATCCATCGCGCGCTGGTGGCCTCCTGGGCACCCGACTCGGCGGAGGACGCGACGCGGGCGGAGCTGGAGCGGCGGGCCGGCCGGGCGCTGACCGGGCAGGACATCGCGCGGCTGGCCGCGATGGGTGTGCTGGAGCGCGCGGAGCCGGTCGACGGGTGCTACCGGGTGGATCCGGGGCTGCTGCGGCTCGGCGTGGAGCTGCTCGGTGTGCCGATCGCCCACGAGACGATCCTGGCCGCCCGTACGGTGCTGCTGGAGCACTCGCGGTCCGCCGCGCAGGACCTGACCCGGCTGTTCCGGGACGAGGTGTGGGGTCCCTACCGGGAGCGGGAGGCGGACCCCGAGCACGTGGCGGCGATGAAGTCGCTGTCCGCCCATATGCAGCCGATGGTGCTCCAGGCGCTGGTGACCGCGTTCCAGCGGTCGTTGAAGCAGGAGCTGCGGGCCGCGTTCACGGCGGAGTGAACGCGGCCCGCGGGGGGGGGCGCCGGTCGTGGGCTCAGTCGTGGAAGGTCTCGCCCTTCTCGGCCTTCTCCACGAGCAGCGCGGGCGGCAGGAAGCGGTCGCCGTACCGCTCCGCGAGCTCCCGGGCGCGGGCGACGAAGCCGGGCAGGCCGCCCTCGTACCCGTTGATGTACTGGAGCACGCCGCCGGTCCACGGCGGGAAGCCGATGCCCATGATGGAGCCGATGTTGGCGTCGGCGACGGTGATCAGGACGTTCTCCTCCAGGCAGCGGACGCTGTCCAGTGCCTCGGAGAACAGCATCCGCTCCTTCATGTCGATGAAGGGGACATCCGTGTCGGGCTTCGTGAAGTGCTCCCGCAGTCCGGGCCACAGGCGGGTGCGCTTGCCGCTCTCGTCGTATTCGTAGAAGCCCGCGCCGCCGCTGCGTCCCGTCCGGCCGAACTCGTCGACCATCCGGTCGATGACCGCGTCCGACGGGTGGCCCGGCCAGGTGCCGCCCGCCTCCTCGACGGCCCGCCTGGTCTCGTTGCGGATCTTGCGGGGCAGGGTGAGCGTCAGCTCGTCCATCAGGGAGAGCACCTTGGCCGGGTACCCGGACTGGGCCGCGGCCTGTTCGACGGAGGCGGGCTCGACGCCCTCGCCCACCATGGCGACGCCCTCGTTGATGAACTGGCCGATGACGCGCGAGGTGAAGAAGCCGCGCGAGTCGTTGACGACGATCGGGGTCTTCTTGATCCGGCGGACCAGATCGAAGGCGCGGGCCAGGGCCTCGTCGCCGGTCTGCTCGCCCTTGATGATCTCGACCAGCGGCATCTTGTCCACGGGCGAGAAGAAGTGCAGCCCGATGAAGTCGGCCGGGCGCGAGACGCCTTCGGCGAGCACGGTGATGGGCAGGGTCGAGGTGTTGGAGCAGAGCAGCGCGTCCGGCTCGATGATGTCCTGGATCTCCTGGAACACCTTGTGCTTGAGGGCGGTGTCCTCGAAGACCGCCTCGATGACCGCGTCGCAGCCGGCCAGATCGGCCGGGTCGCCGGTCGGGGTGATCCGGGCCAGCAGTTCGTCGCGCTTGGCCTCGGTGGTGCGGCCCCGGGAGAGCGCCTTGTCGAGCAGCTTCTCGCTGTACGCCTTGCCCTTGGCGGCGGCCTCGGTGGAGACGTCCTTGAGGACGACCTCGATGCCGGCGCGGGCGCAGGAGTACGCGATGCCGGCGCCCATCATCCCGGCGCCGAGCACGGCGACCTTGTTGACCTGGCGTTCCTCGATGCCCTTGGGGCGGCTGGCACCGGAGTTGACGGCCTGGAGGTCGAAGAAGAACGCCTGGATCATGTTCTTCGCGACCTGGCCGGTGACCAGCTCGATGAAGTAGCGGGCCTCGATGGTCAGCGCGGTCTCGAAGTCCACCTGGGAGCCCTCGACGGCGGCGGCCAGGATGTTGCGCGGCGCGGGCATGGGGGCGCCGTTCAGCTGCTTCTTCAGGTTCGACGGGAACGCCGGCAGGTTGGCGGCGAACTTCGGGTTGGACGGGGTGCCGCCGGGGATCCGGTAGCCCTTGACGTCCCAGGGCTGCTGGGACTCGGGGTTGGCGTCGATGAAGGCGCGGGCCTTTTCGAGCATCTCCTCGCGGGTGGCGGCGACCTCGTGGACCAGGCCGTTCTCCAGGGCGCGCGACGGGGTGTACTGGGTGCCCTGGAGGAGGACCTTCAGCAGCGCGTCGGCGATGCCCATGAGGCGTACGGTGCGGGTGACGCCGCCACCGGCGGGCAGCAGGCCGAGGGTGACCTCGGGCAGGCCGATCCGGGAGCCGGGGGCGTCGAGGGCGACGCGGTGGTGCGAGGCGAGCGCAATCTCGTAACCGCCGCCGAGCGCCGCGCCGTTGATGGCGGCGACGACGGGGATGCCGAGGGTCTCGATGCGGCGCAGCGAGTTCTTGATGGCGGTGCCGGTGTCGAAGGCCAGCCGGGCGTTCTCCGGACCGATCCTGATCATGTCCTTGAGGTCGCCGCCCGCGAAGAAGGTCTTCTTGGCGGAGGTGTAGATGATGCCGCGGATGGCGTCCTTCTCGGCCTCGGCACGGTCGGCGACGGCCGCGATGGAGTCCTTGAACGCCTGGTTCATCGTGTTGGCGGACTGGTTCGGGTCGTCGAGTACGAGGGTGACGACGCCGGTCTCGTCCTGTTCCCAGCGGATGGTCGTGCTCTCGGTCATGTGTCTGTCTTCTCCGTAAGCAGGGGTGGCCGGGGACGGTCAGAGTCGCTCGATGACGGTGGCGACGCCCATGCCGCCGCCCACGCAGAGGGTGGCGAGGCCGTAGCGCCGGTCGCGGCGCTCCAGTTCGTCGATGAGGGTGCCGAGGATCATCGCGCCGGTGGCGCCGAGCGGGTGGCCCAGCGCGATGGCGCCGCCGTTGACGTTGATCCTGTCGAGGGGGAGCCCCATGTCCCTGGCGAAGCGGAGCACGACCCCGGCGAACGCCTCGTTGATCTCAACGAGGTCGATGTCGTCGATGGTCAGCCCGGCCTTGGCGAGGGCCTTGCGGGTGGCGGGCGCGGGGCCGGTGAGCATGATGGTCGGCTCGGAGCCGGAGACGGCGGCGGAGACGATCCGGGCGCGCGGCGTGAGTCCGTAGCGCTCGCCGACCTCCTTGTTGCCGATCGCGACGAGTGCGGCGCCGTCGACGATGCCGGAGGAGTTGCCCGCGTGGTGGACGTGGTCGATCTTCTCGACCCAGTGGTACTTCTGGAGCGCCACCGCGTCGAAGCCGCCCATCTCGCCGATCGCGGCGAAGGACGGCTTGAGCGCGGCGAGCGAGTCGGCGGTGGTGCCGGGCCGCATGTGCTCGTCGTGGTCGAGCACGACGAGGCCGTTGCGGTCCTTGACGGGGACGACGGAGCGGGCGAAGCGGCCGTCCTTCCACGCTTCGGCGGCGCGTTCCTGGGAGAGTGCGGCGAATTCGTCGACGTCGCGGCGGGAGAAGCCCTCGATGGTGGCGATGAGGTCGGCCCCGATGCCCTGCGGGGCGAAGCCCGTCTGGAAGCTGGTCATCGGGTCCATCGCCCAGGCGCCGCCGTCGGATCCCATCGGGACCCGGGACATCGACTCGACACCGCCCGCCAGGACGAGGTCCTCCCAGCCCGAACGGACCTTGGCGGCAGCCAGGTTGACGGCTTCCAGACCGGAGGCACAGAAGCGGTTCTCCTGGACGCCGGCGACGGTGTCCGGGAGACCGGCCGCGATGGCGGCGATCCGGGCGATGTCGGAGCCCTGGTCGCCGAGCGGGCTCACCACGCCGAGGACGATGTCGTCGACGGCCGCCGGGTCGAGGCCGGGGAAGCGGCTGCGGAGTTCGTGGATGAGGCCGACGACGAGGTCGATCGGCTTGGTGCCGTGCAGGGCGCCATTGGCCTTGCCGCGGCCGCGGGGGGTGCGGATCGCGTCGTAGACAAACGCTTCGGTACTCAAGACAGCAGCCTTTCGAGGGTGGTTGTGCGAAGGGGTCAGGCGAGCAGCGAGCGGCCGATGATCTCCTTCATGATCTCGGTCGTGCCGCCGTAGATGGTCTGGATGCGGCCGTCGGTGAATGCCCTGGCGACCGGATACTCCGCCATGTAGCCGTATCCGCCGTGGAGTTGGAGACAGCGGTCGGCGGCGCGCTTCTGCAGTTCGGTGGCCCACCACTTGGCCATCGAGGCGTGCACGGCGTCGAGCGTGCCGTCGGAGTGGTCGACGATGCAGCGGTCGATGAAGGTGCGGGTGACGGCGCACTCGGTGGCCATCTCGGCGATCTCGAACCGGATGTGCTGGAGCTTGGAGAGCGGCCTGCCGAAGGCCTCGCGCTCCTTGACGTACTTCGTGGTGATCTCCAGGAGATGTTCCGCGGCGGCGATCCCGGAGACCGCTATGCCCATCCGTTCCTGTGCCAGGTTGGTCATGAGATGGATGAAGGCGCCGTCGCGTTCGCCCAGCAGGTTCTCCTTGGGCACGCGGACGTCGTTGAAGAACAGCTCCGCGGTGTCCTGGGACTTCTGGCCGATCTTGTCGAGGTTGCGGCCCCGCTCGAAGCCTTCCGCGCCGCGTTCGACGACGATCAGCGAGAGCCCCTTCGCGCCGCCCTCCGGGGTGGTCCTGGCGACCACGACCACGAGGTCGGCGAGGATGCCGTTGGAGATGAAGGTCTTGGAGCCGTTGAGCAGCCAGTGGTCGCCCTTGTCCTCGGCGGTGGTGCGGATGGCCTGGAGGTCGGAGCCCGCGCCGGGCTCGGTCATGGCAATGGCGGTGATGGTCTCGCCGCTGCAGAATCCGGGCAGCCAGCGCCGCTTCTGCTCGTCGGTGGCGAGGCCGGTGAGGTAGGGGCCGATGATGTCGTTGTGCAGCCCGAGCGCGAGGCCGGGGGCGCCGGCCCGGGTGAACTCCTCGGCCAGAACGGCGCTGTAGCGGAAGTCGGTGTTGCCGCCGCCCCCGTACTCCTCGGGCACGGCGAGGCCCAGCAGCCCCTGCCGGCCGGCCGCGAGCCATGCCCCGCGCGAGACGATGCCGTCCTTCTCCCACTGCTCGTAGTGCGGGAGAACCTCCTTCGTGAGGAAGGTACGCACGGTCTCGCGGAACGCCTCGTGCTCCTCGGTGAAGATCTGCCGCTGCATCGCGTGCCTCCTGGAACCAGTTCTTGACGGTGGGGACGGGCCGGTCCGGTGCGGGCCCGCCGGGGATCACATCGGGCCGCTCCTCAACCGGCGTCCTGCTCCGGGCTCCGCGCGATGCCGGGTACGTCCCAGTCGGCGGCCACCGCCGCGGTGTCCGCGCCGGGCCGGGCGGGTGCGCGGCGTACGGAGGCGGGGGTCGCGGAGAAGCGCGGTGCGGGCGCCGGCTGGGTGAGCCCGTCGTGCTCGACGAAGGTGGAGCGGGCGGCGAGGTGCGGGTGGTGCGGCGCCTCGCGGAGCGAGAGGACGGGGGCGACGCAGGCGTCCGAACCCTCGAACACCTCGGTCCACTCGGCACGCGTACGGGTTCTGAACCGGTCGGCGACGACGGTGCGCAACTCCTCCCACCGGCCGATGTCGCTCCGGTCCGGGGCGTCGTCCCCGATCCCGAGGAGCCTGCCGAACTCCTCGTAGAAGCGCTGTTCCAGCGGCCCGACCGCCATGTACTGGCCGTCGGCGGTCTCGTACGTGCCGTAGAACGGGCAGCCGCCGTCCAGGAGGTTGGAGCCGCGCCGGTCCTGCCAGCCGCCGGCCGCCAGCATTCCGTGGATCATCATGGCGAGATGGGCGGCACCGTCGACGATGGCCGCGTCCACGACCTGGCCCCGGCCGCCGGGGGTGCGGGCGTGATGGAGGGCGGCGAGCACACCGACGACGAGATAGAGCGAGCCGCCCGCGTAGTCGCCGATGAGATTGGCCGGGACGGTGGGCGGCTCGCCGGGCTTGCCGATCATGGAAAGAGTGCCGGTGAGCGCGATGTAGGCGACGTCGTGGCCGGCCCGCTCGGCGAGCGGCCCGTCCTGGCCCCAGCCGGTCATCCGCCCGTAGACGAGCTGCGGATTGCGGGCCAGCGCCGCGTCGGGGCCGACTCCGAGGCGTTCGGCGACGCCCGGCCGGTAGCCCTCGATCAGGATGTCGGCGCGCTCGACCAGATCGAGTACCCGGGCCGCTCCGTCCTCGGCCTTGAGGTCGACGAGCACGGAGCGTTTGTTGCGGTTGGTGAGGTCGTACGCGGGGTCGATGCCCAGCCCCGCACCGCCGGGCCGGTCGACCCTGACGACATCGGCGCCGAGGTCGGCCAGGAGCATCGCGGCGAACGGGCCGGGTCCGATGCCTGCCAGTTCGACCACCCGCACCCCTGACAGCGGGCCGTGCGAGCCGTGCTCTGTCGTTGCCATCGAGCCCCCAGCGGTATGACACAACTGATGTAACAGCGATGATGCTAAGAACGCGCCGCGCTCCGCACAACCCCTGGGGGCGAGCAAGCGCTTAGTACCTTCTCCGGGATCCTCTCCCATGGGGGCCGCCCGGCCGCACACCGCCACGACCCCCTCCGCTAACCTCTGCCTGCCACATCGGCGCCGGCCCCGCGGAGGCACTCATGAACAGGCAGAACGGGGTACAACGCCCCTTTGACGTAATCCTCTTCGGCGCCACCGGCTTCGTGGGCGCCCTCACCGCCGGATATCTCGCCGCCCACGCGCCCTCCGGCTGCCGCTGGGCCGTGGCCGGACGCGACCGGGTCAAGCTGGAGCGCCTGCGCGAACGGCTCACCGCGATCGACCCGCGCTGCGCGGAGCTCCCGCTGCTGCACGCCGACGCCGAGGACGAGCGCTCGCTGCGCGAACTCGCCGAGTCCGCCCATGTGGTGGCCACGACGGTGGGCCCCTACGTCTGGTACGGCGAGAAGCTGGTCGCGGCCTGCGCCGAGGCGGGGACGGACTACGCGGACCTCACCGGCGAGGCGGAGTTCGTGGACCGGATGTATCTGGAGCACGACGCGCGGGCCCGCGAGACCGGGGCCAGGATCGTGCACGCCTGCGGCTTCGACTCCGTACCGCACGACCTCGGGGTGTACTTCACCGTCCAGCAGCTGCCGCGGGACGTGCCCCTGACCGTCGACGGCTTCGTACGCAGCAACGCCGTCTTCTCCGGCGGTACGTTCGCCTCGGCGCTCACCGCGATGGGCCGCGGGCCCCGGATGCTGAGCGCCGCCCGGGAGCGCCGGCTGCACGAACCGCGGCTGGTCGCCCGCCGGGCCCGCGCCCTGCTCGGCACCCCGCACTTCAGCGCGGAGACCGGCACCTGGGCGCTCCCGCTGCCGACGCTGGACCCGCGGGTCGTCGAACGCTCGGCGCGGGTGCTGGCCCGCTACGGCCCCGACTTCCGCTACCGCCACTTCGCCTCGGTACGTCATCTGCCCGTGGCGCTCGGTGGCACGGCCGCGGTCGGCGCCCTGCTGGGCGCCGCACAGGTCCCGGCGGCCCGGTCCTGGCTGATGGACCGGTACGAGCCGGGCAAGGGGCCGGACGCGGAGCGCCGCCGGCGCAGCTGGTTCACCGTGCGCTTCGTCGGCGAGGGCGGCGGGCACCGGGTCTTCACCGAGGTCTCGGGCGGTGACCCCGGCTACGACGAGACGGCGAAGATGCTCGCCGAGTCCGCGCTCTGCCTCGCCCTGGACGAGCTCCCGCCGGCCTCGGGTCAGGTCACCACGGCCGCCGCGATGGGTGACGCCCTGCTGGGGCGGCTGCGCTCGGCCGGGCTGCGCTTCCGGGTCGCTTCGGCCCGCTGAGCTACGGCCGCCCGGGGCGGATCGGCCACTCGTCCCCGCAGCGACCCGTGCCGCCCGGGGCGGGGGGCGACTCGTCCCCACGGCGACCCGTGCCGCCCGGGGCGACGCGCACTCGTACGGGTGATGTCCGCTGCGCGCCCGGATCTCCCCGTTCCACGGGCGAAGGGCCCATGAGTACCCGCTCCGCCGCGTATCCGCAGGCAGGAGCACCCCCGGGAAGGGGTGGGGGCGGAGCGCACCCGAAGGGCCGACGGGTCGGCCGCTCCTCGGCCGTGCGGTGGGGAACGGGGCTTTCACTACGATCTGCGTCCCGCGGGTCGGCGCACCTGGGCACGTTCCCGATGCACGGCGTTGACCTGCGGCTATGCACACAGAGAGTCGGGGAAGAACCATGACGGACAACACTGTGGCGGGCCGTGACGAGCAGCCGGGGCGTGCACTCGCCGAGTTGCTGAGGAACTGGTGGGAGTCGTCGGCCCGCGACGGCCGCGAGAAACCCACTCAGCAGTCCCTCGCCAAGCGGCTGGGCGTCGACCAGACCACCCTGTCGCGCTATCTGAATCCCGCCCACGCCTCCAACGCACCGCGCAGGATCGTCGAGCAGCTGCACTCGGCGCTGCGGGCCCCGGCCGACGACCTGGTCCGGGCGTGCGCCCTGGCCGACGCGGCGGCGGGGGCGGCCCCGTCCCGCAAGCGCCCGTCGGCCACGGCCGCGCCCGCAACGGCGTCCATGCCCGCCGGACCGGCCGACCGGCGCGGGGCGACGGCCCATTGGTGGGACCGCTCCCCCGTCGCGTATCCGACCCTGGCCATCGCCTCGCTCCTCCTGCTCGTGCTCGGCGGCTTCGTGTGGTGGCTGGTGCCGACCGCCGGACAGGGCGATGCCAAGGCCACGGCGCACGTGTCGGACCGGCCGTCGCAGGGCACGGACTGGCCGCTGGCCCGCAAGGGCGATGTGCTCTGGAAGGCGCGTACGGTGCAGCTGCTGCTCCGGGCCAACGGCTTCGACGTGAAGGTCGACGCCGACTACGGTCCGGCCACGGCACAGGCCGTGAAGCAGTTCCAGGCCGCACACGGTCTGACCCCGGACGGCAAGGTCGGGAAGGACACCTGGCCGCTGCTGGTCATCACGGTCGACTCGCGCACCACCAAGCCCGACGCCGTCACGGCGGTGCAGTACCTGCTGCACCACTCCGGGGTGCCGACCGACAGCACCGGTACGTACACCCTCTCGACCATGCGCTCGCTCAAGGAGTTCCAGGAGTCCCGGAATCTGCCGGCGACGGGGATCGGGGACGAGGGCACCTGGCGCGCGCTGCTCAACGCCCAGGGGCCGGATCAGCACACATAGCCTCGGGCCGCCGGTCGGGCGGACCGGGGGCGGCCGTGCGCCGTGGGCTCAGAGCGCCCAGGAAACCAGTGTGCAGATCATCGAGACGGCCCAGGCCACTCCCGCGATCATCCCGAGTGTCATCCCTATCGCGACCCGGCGCTGAGCGAGGTAGACGGTGCCGGATCGCGTGGACGTTCGATGTTCGTTCATGCGTACAAGCTTGCCGGTGATGATCGGCAAACGGTATCCGTACGCGTACTCACGCTCTTCGCACCGTCAGACGGCCGCCTCCCGCAGCGCCTTCCGGCAGAGCGAGTCGGCCCTGCGGGTGGTCTCCGGCTGGCGGAAGTCGCGGGCCAGCAGCAGGGTGTGGGCGCAGGCATTGTCCAGGCCGGTCCGGTGTCCGACCGACACGAAGACGGGCTTCACGCCGTCCTGGGTACGCAGCGCCCGGCCCACCTCCTCCTCGCCGTCGAGCAGCGGGGACCAGTCACCGCGTCGGGGCCCCGGCTGCTCGTACGAGAAGGTGAACGGGTTCTTGGCGACTCCGATCACCGGGAGGCCGGTGAGCACCCCGAGGTGGCTGGCGAGCCCGAAGCGGCGCGGGTGCGCCCGGCCGTATCCGTCGCAGATCACCAGTCCGGGGTCGACCGGCAGGGATTCGAGCGCGGCCAGCACGGTCGGGATCTCCCGGAAGGCGAGGAGGCCGGGAATGTACGGGAAGGTGACCCGGCCGACGGCGGTGGTCTCGGCGACCACTGCGAACGTCGCCCCGTCGAGGACGACCGCCGCCGCGACGACGACATCGCGCTCGTCGTCGTAGGCGACGTCCACCCCCGTGACCCGGCCGGTTCCGGGTGGCGGGCCGGGTTCGTCGAGCACCACCCGGGAGCGCAGGGTGTCCTGGACGGCTCGGGCTTCGGCCTCACCGGCGGGCATCGCAAGGTTTGTCATGGTGCGGCCGAGTCTAGGGGCTGCCCACGGGACGGGCCCGGGGGCCGCCGTGGCCCGGCGTCCCCGTAGCCTGGCGAGCATGTTTGTACTCGAACTGACCTACACCGCCCCTGTCGAGCGCGTCGACGAGCTGCTCCAGGACCATGTCGTCTGGCTGGACGCGCAGTACGCGGCGGGGGTGTTCATCGCGTCGGGCCGCAAGAACCCGCGCGACGGCGGGGTGATCCTGGCCGTCGGGGACGACCGCGCGGGGATCGAGCGGATCGTCTCGCAGGATCCGTTCTCGGTACGGGGCGTGTGCGCGTACCGCATCACCGAGTTCATCGCGACGAAGACCTCGGACGAACTCGCCCCCTACCGGCAGCAGTTGCCCGGATAGCGGGGACTCGGAACGGAGCGGGCCACCGTGCCGTGGAGTACGCACGCCGTCGACCTCCGGTCCGACCGCGTGATCAAGACGTTCCGGCCCGGCAGCCGCGCGCAGTGCGAGCGCGAGTGGCGCGCGCTCGGGCTTCTCGCCGCGTACGCGCCGGGCCTGGCCCCGGTCCCGCACAGCGTGGACCTCGCCGCGGAGCAACCGGTGGTGGTGATGGAGCGCGTGCCGGGCGAGCCGCTGCGCGGCCGGCCGCTCGACGATCGGCGGCTGCGGGCCCTGGCGGCGGCCCTCGATGAGCTGTACGCGGCTGTGCCGGCCGATGTCCTGGCCGGGGTCCCCGTGCGGCCCGGTCGGCAGCAGCGGCTCATCGCCCGGATCCGTGCCTGGATGCCGCGGGTCCGCCCGCGAGCCGGCGACGAGGTGGGCGAGGCCATGGACCGTGGTCTGGCCTGGCTCTGCCGTTCGGGCATGGACCGGGCCGACGCGCCGGACGTCCCGATGGTGTTCGGTCCGGGGGACGGCAACCTCGCCAACTATCTGTGGGACGGCGCTCGGGTGCGGGTCGTCGACTTCGAGGACTCCGGTCTCAGCGACCGGCCCTTCGAACTGGCGGAGATCACGGAACACGTGGGCGGTTGGATCGGTCCGCCGCTCGATGCGGCGGCGTTCCTCGATCGGTTCGACCTGACCGCCGCCGAACGTGCGCGGCTGCCGGAATGCCGCAGACTGCTGGCGCTCGTCTGGTTGTTCCTCCTGTCCTTCGACGACCCCCGGCATCCCCGTAACCCGCCGGGAACGGCCGAGCGGCAGGCGGCCCGGCTGTCCGGGCTGCTCGCCTGAGGCCGGGGCGTCGGGCAGGCCGCCCCGCCGCCTGCCCGACGGTGCGGGGAGGCGGCGGGGGAACCCTGCGGACCCGTGGTGTCCCGGCTACCGGGCCGGACGCTGCCCCGCGTGTGCCACGCGGCCCTTCTCCCCCGCGGCCCAGCAGCCGCCGTCCGGGGTGCAGTCGACGGTGTCGTACGAGCCGGTGTCGACCGTGCGCCAGGTGCGGCCGCCGTCCGTCGTGAGGTCGGTGCCGGTCGGGCCGACCGCCAGCGCGCCGGACCTGCTGTGCGGCAGCCAGGCGACGCCCGAGCGGTAGGCGGTGGGCGGGGTGGCGGCCTGTTGCCAGCTGCGGCCCGCGTCGCCCGTCACGGCCGCCGCGTTCGGCGACGGCTCTCCGGCACGGTAGTCGCCGCCGACCGCGATGCCGTGGTGACGGTCGCGGAAGGCGAGCCCGAAGACGCCTCGGGCCGGGTCGCCGGCGGGGATGGTCGATTCGGCCGCGGTCCAGGTCAGCCCGCGGTCGGCGGAGTGCAGCACCCGTGCGGTGGCGGCGCCTCCGGTGGCGAGCCAGACGTCCCGGGGGCCCGACGAGACCAGGCACTGGCCGCTTGCGGCGAATCCCGCCTCACCGGGCCGGGCCTCCGGCATGCCCGCGCTCGGCAGCACCCGCCAGTTCCGGCCGCCGTCCGAGGTGGACAGGATGCGGTACTTGCCGTCCACGGGATCGCTCATCGCCAGTCCGTGCCGGCTGTCGAAGAAGGTGAGGCAGTCGTAGAAGGCACGTGCGTCGGTGTTGCGGAACGACTCCGTCCAGGTCGCTCCCCCGTCGTCCGTGCGGAACACGCGGGAGGCCTCGCCCTCCCCGATGGCCAGGGCCACCGCGCGCCTGCCGTCGAACGCCTCGATGTCGCGGAACTCCAGCGCCTCCCGGGCCGCGCCCGGCGGCGACACATCGCGCCAGTGCCTGCCCCCGTCGGAGGTGCGCAGTACGGTGCCCCCGGTGCCCGCGACCCAGGCGGTGCGGCGGCT
Organism: Streptomyces sp. NPDC007164; assembly: GCF_040634135.1. Lineage (NCBI taxonomy): Bacteria > Bacillati > Actinomycetota > Actinomycetes > Kitasatosporales > Streptomycetaceae > Streptomyces > Streptomyces sp. NPDC007164. Next base: position 126,812 of record NZ_JBEYFB010000016.1, on the reverse strand, counting down.
TACGGCGGCGAGCCCGCGGAAGCGGGCGTCGGATTTGGTGTCGGTGAGCGTCCAGGCCGGTCGTTCGCCGGGCCGGTGGTGTTCCCACGGTGTCGCCGCGGCTGCCGGTGTGGCCAGTGCCGCGGTCAGCGCCGCCGCACAGAGCCCCCATGGCATCAGTCGTCTCGTCTTCCCCTTGACCCTCATGGCGCTGGAAGCTAGCCCACGAGTCGTGCCCAGTCCAGGGCACGCCGCCGGGAACCGGCCGGGCACCGGGTCCTGGCGGTGATACAGCTCACGCCACCCTCCGGTGCACGGATGAGGGACTTCCCTCGTCTGTATCAGTGCCGGGAACCGTTCATCTGGCCGAGAAAGGGAGCAGGTCTTGTCCACCGTCATCGAGCAGTCCGTGCAGGCCCGCATGGTCGCATCCGCACCGCGGATGGAGACCCTTCCCGCCACTCTGCATTACGACCCGAAGGATCCGTTCGCCGTACGCATGGCGTTTCCCGCCCCGGCGACCCTGGAAGGCACCGAGGTCGCCTGGGAGTTCTCGCGCGAGCTGCTGGCGGCGGGGATGGACGGGGCGGCCGGTGTCGGGGACGTACGCGTCAGGCCGTTCGGCTACGAACGTACGGTTCTGGAGTTCCATGCCGTCGAGGGAATCGCGATGGTGCACGTCCTAACGGCGGAGCTGCGCCGTTTTCTGGAGCGGGCGCAGGAAATGGTGCCCGTCGGCGACGAACACCGGTTCCTGGATCTCGACCGCGGCCTGACCGATCTGCTCGGCGGTCCCTGCTGAGGACCCTCGTCCGGCGGGCCGGGCCGGCCCCTCGGCCCGGCCGTGCCGGCGGGGCGTCAGCTGTGGAGTAAGGCCCAGGCCTTGCAGCCGCCGGAGGGGGTCAGCGCGGGCGCCAGCCCCCAGTCCCCGCCGTGTGCGCCGACCGCGGCGGCCAGCAGCCACATACTGTCGCTGCGGCGCTCGCGGCATTCCTCGGACCTGACGGCCGAGCCGTGGGAGGGGTGCTGGTCGTAGAGAGTGATGCGGAGTGCGTCGAACTGCCAGTGCACCCGCAGCAGCATCTCCCGGTCCGGGGTGAACCGGTAGGCGGTGGCGACCAGTTCCGAGGCGGCGAGTACGGCCGTCTCCCGGAGGTCGGCCAGGCCGTGCCGGGAGAGAAGGTCACTCACGGCTCCGCGTGCGAGGCCGGCGCAGAAGGCGCCGCCGGGCAGTGCGAACGAATAACTCAGGTTGCCCGCCACCGGGGGGTGGGGTCCGGCAGATGCGACGGCCGGAAGACAACGCAGTGCGCCCTTCATCAAGATGCTCACATTTCGGTAATTGTGGTGACGATCACACATAGGCGCGATCGCCGCGTGTGAGACTGGCGCTACCGACCGTAGCGCACCCCGGAGCACAGTGCTACTACTTGTGCGGTTCCGGTCATTTCGTTCCCCGCCCCCGGAAGGGACCACGCCTTGCCGCCCAGAAGCACACCGACCGCCCGACAGCAGCGGCTCGGGCACGAACTCCGCAAACTGCGCAAACAGTCGGGCATGCCCGTGCAGCAGGCCGCCGCACTGCTCGGCGTCGACCGCACCCGCATCCCGAACATCGAATCGGGGCGGTTCGGCATCAGCGCCGAACGGGTCCGCACCCTCGCCTTCAACTACGGCTGCCCGGACGGCGGACTGGTCGAGCTGCTCGCCGAGATGGCCCAGGAGCGTGCCAGGGGCTGGTGGGAGGAACACCGCGGACTGCTGCTGCCGGCCCTGCTCGACATCGCCGAACTCGAATACCACGCAGCGGAGTTGACGACCTCCACCACCACGCACATTCCCGGTCTCCTACAGACCGAGGAGCATGCGCGGGCGGTCTTCGACACGGCCGATCCGCGACTGCCCGGACCCGACCTGATGGCACGGCTGTCGCTGCGGCTGCGCCGCCAGGAGGTACTGGAGCGGGACCGTCCGCCGCTGTACGAGTCGGTGGTCCACGAGGCGGCGCTGCGCATGCAGTTCGGCGGCCCGAAGGTGGCACGGGCCCAGCTCGACCACATCCTGCGACAGTCCGAGCGCGACCGGATCACGGTCCGGGTGATCCCGTTCGCGGCCGGCGGTTTCCCGGGCGCCGGACAGTCGTTCACCTACGTGGGCGCCGCGGTGCCGCAGCTCGACACCGTGCAGCTCGATTCCTCGCATGGTTCGATGCTGCTCGACTCCGACATGCAACTGCGCCGCTATCGCGGCCTGTTGGAGCGCCTGCGCATACTCGCACTGCCCGTCGAGGAATCGCGCGACTTCATCCGATCCATAGCCCAGGACCTCTGAGGAGCGACCATGACCGATATCTGCTGGGACGAAGCCTTCTGCAGCGAGGGCGCCAACTGCTTCCGCTTCGGACTCGACGACCAGGGCAGGGCGTACATCGGCTCCACCACGGACACCACCGCCCATGTCAGCGACTCCGTGGAGGCACTGCGGGCGCTGATCTCCGCGGTGAAGTCCGGCGCGGCGGACCACCTGCTCTGACCGCACCACCCGACCGCGCCCGCGCCCCCCGCGACGGTTCGCTCCGAGTACGCCGACAGCTCTGAGCGCCCCGCAGCCGGGGGCCGGCCGGTCCCGGTCAACCGGAATCCGCCGGTACGGACCCGCGCGGCGTGCCGCACCGGATCCCGTTCACGGGCCCGCGTCCATCCCGGGACCTGCGCACATAACGTTACGTAACCGGGCATCGCGAGAGCGGGCTTGGCGGTGGCCTTACCGCCGCTTTAACCTACGGTCTCGTAACCTACGTATCCGTAGGTAATTCTCCCGTCCCCAGGAGTCCCCCGTGACGATCACCGCTCCCCACCTCGGCAGCCCGAAGGCGTGGACCGACGCCCAGCTGCTGTACGCCCTGGAAGAGGTGGTGGAGAAGGAGCTCAACCGCCATCTCAAGGTCGCCAAGGACTGGATGCCCCACGAGTACGTGCCGTTCTCCGACGGACGGAACTTCCCCGGTGTGTTCGAGGACGGTGAGGCCTGGCAGGCCGACCAGTCCAAGGTCACCGACATCGGCAAGATCGCCCTGGTGGTGAACCTGCTGACCGAGGACAACCTCCCGAGCTACCACCACGAGATCGCCTCCCTCTTCGGCCGTGACGGCGCCTGGGGCACCTGGGTGCACCGCTGGACCGCCGAGGAGGGCCGGCACGGCATCGTGATGCGGGACTACCTGCTCACCTCGCGGGCCGTAGACCCGGACAAGCTGGAGCAGTTCCGGATGGCGCACATGGCGGAGGGCTTCGAGTCGGACAACCGCCACTCGATGCTGCACTCCGTGGCGTACGTCGCGTTCCAGGAGCTGGCCACCCGGGTCTCGCACCGCAACACCGGCCACCAGTCGGGCGACCCGGTCTGCGACCGCATGCTCGCGCGGATCGCGACCGACGAGAACCTGCACATGGTCTTCTACCGCAACCTTCTCGGCGCGGCCTTCGAGCTCGCCCCGGACCTGACGATGCAGGCCGTGCGCGACGTCGTCGTCAACTTCCGGATGCCCGGTCACGGCATGCCGGGCTTCGAGCGGGCCGCCGCGCAGATGGCGATCGGCGAGATCTACAACATGCGCATCCACCACGACGACGTGATCCAGCCCGTGCTGCGCTACCTGAAGGTCCTCTCCATCGACGGCCTGGGCCCCGAGGGCCTGAAGGCGCAGGACGAGCTGGGCCTGTACATGGGCGGTCTGGACAGCGAGGCGGCGAAGTTCGACGAGAAGCTGGCCGCCCGCAGGGCACGGATGGCCGCGCGCGCCGGAGCCTGACGGCCCCGGGTCCGGCAGCCCCCGTCCGGCGTTCGGCCGGACAGGGGCTGCCGGGTCTCACACCGTTTCGTGCAGGTCCCGCGCGTAGTGCTCGATGGCCGCCCGGTACTGACGCACATACGGGTCCGTGCTGCTGGTCGCGAGCAGTTCCAGCAGCAGCCGCATGGCCTCGTGGTGGTCACCGGTGTTGAACAGCGCCATGGCCAGAAACGTCCGCAGCGCCCCGTCGTCGGGGAACCGTTCGACACCGCCGCGCAGCACCTCCACGGCCGTCTCGTACTGCCCGAGCACCCGGTACGTGCTCCCGAGGCCGAGGAGCGCGCCCCGGTGGTCCTCCTCCGAGAGCCCGGTCCCGCCGAGGCCGCGTTCGTAGAACGGCACCGCCTCGGCCTCCAGCCCGAGCACATCGTGGGCCCAGGCGGTCTGATAGGCGATCTCCCCGTCCGCGGGGAACTCGGCGGAGAGGGCCAGCAGTCGTTGCCTGGCCTCCTCCCGGTGGCCCTCGGTGCGCAGCCGTACGGCCGCCGCGAGCGAACTGTCCCGGTCGTGATCATTCATACGGGCATCGTCCCAGGCCGGCGGGGGGTTACGGCCACGGCCCCGCCCCTCGCGTCACGGCGCGGCCGGCTGCCGCGCGTCCTCCCGGATCAGTTCCGCCGCCTTCTCGGCGATCGCGACCGTCGGTGCGTGGGTGTGGCCACGGGTGATCCGCGGCATCACGGAGGCATCGACGACCCGGAGCCCCGGCACACCGCGCACCCGCAGCCGCGGATCGGTCACCGAGGCCGGGTCCGCGCCCATGCGGCAGGTGCCGACCGGGTGGTACAGCGTCTCGGCACCGGTACGGATCGCCTCGGCGAGGCGGGCGTCGTCTACCGGGCCGGGGTACCCGCCCATCGGGCCCGAGGTGTGCGCCCCGAGCCGGGGGCTCGCCAGCAGCGACTCGGCGCGGCGGACCCCGGCGATGAGACGGCCGAGATCGGCCTCGGACGTCAGATAGCCCGGGTCGATCAGAAGTCCCGGGTCGGCCGCGGGTCCGGAGCCGGAACCCGTTTCCTCATGGCCCGGCTCCTTCGGGTCCAGCGTGATCCGGCCCGCGCTCCCGGGCTGGAGGAGCACCACCCCGATGGTGATCCCGTGCTGGGTCGGGGCGGTCAGACCGTGGTTGACGAACGGCGCCGGGGCAAAGATCAGTTCGAGGTCCGGTGCGGCCAGTTCCGGTGTGCTGCGGACGAAGGCGACCGCCTCGGCGAGGTTCGAGGTGAGCGGCCCGCGCCGGGCCAGCAGGAAGCGGCCCACGTTGGCGGGGCTGTCGGCTCCGGTCAGCGTGACCGGCCGGGGGCAGAGCATCGTCACGGCGAACGAGAGATGGTCCTGGAGGTGGCGGCCGACGTCCGGGGACTCGACGCGCACCTCGATGCCCGCCTCGCGCAGCCGGTCGGGGTCGCCGATGCCGGAGCGGAGCAGCAGATACGGCGAACCGATGGCTCCCGCGCTCAGGACGACCTCGCGGCGGGCGGTGATCACCGGCGCGCCCGGGGCGTTCTCGGTGATCACGCCGACGGCCCGGTTGCCTTCGAGGGCGAGGGACCGGACCCGGACGCCGGTCAGCACGTCCAGGTTGGGGCGGCGGCCGGCCGGTTTCAGATAGCCGTCCGCCGCGCTCCAGCGGCGTCCGCCCCGCTGGCTGAGCGGGGTGATCGCGCAGCCGCTGTGGTCGGGGCCGTTCAGCTCGGCCAGCAGCGGGAGGCCCTCGTCCTGGCAGGCGTCCAGGAAGGCGCCGGTGAGCGGGTTGGGGGCGCGGGGCGGCGAGATGAACAGCGGGCCCTCGGTGCCGTACACCGTGCCGTCCGCGGTGTCGCCGGTCCACCGCTCCGCGCGCCTGAAGTAGCGGGCGAGCGCGTCGTACGACCAGTCGTCGCCGGCCGTCCCGGCCCAGGCGTCGTAGTCGTCGCGGTGGCCGCGCACCCACATCATCGCGTTGATCGACGAGCATCCGCCGAGCGTGTGGCCACGCGGCCAGTACAGTTCGCGGCCGCCGAGGGCCGACTGCGCCACCGTGCGAAAGTCCCAGTCGTACGCCGTCCTGAACAGCTTCGGGAAGGCGGCCGGGATACGGATCTCCGGTCTGCGGTCACGCCCGCCCGACTCCAGGAACGCGACCCGGACCGTCGGGTCCTCGGAGAGTCTCGCGGCCAGCACACAGCCGGCCGATCCCGCCCCGACGACGATGTAGTCGTACCCGCTCAACCCGGATCCCCTCGTGGTTCACGCGAACGCCGCGACGGATGTGCGGAGGTCCGAATCGTCGCACGGGCAGGGCGTGTTCGGCCCCGGGGCCGCCGCCACCCGGTCCGAACGGGTGACCTCAGTCGCGTCCGGTTCTGCGCAGCCGGTCCCGCTCCTTCTCGGACAGCCCGCCCCACACACCGAAGCGCTCGTCGTTGGCGAGGGCGTACTCCAGGCAGGCCTCGCGCCCCTCGCAGGCGTTGCAGAGCTGCTTGGCCTCGCGGGTGGAGCTGCCGGGGGCGGGAAAGAAGAACTCGGGCCCCGCCTGGGCGCACAGCGCAGTCTCCTGCCAGGCGAGTGCGGGGTCGGCCGCGGTGTTGATCAGCATGCGGTCCACAGTGCCCGGTCGCGATAAACGACCGATCAACGCTTCATCAATGCGGCGCGCCGATGAGTTCCGGTCAGCTCTGCGACGGCGGCACGCTCTTGATCAGAGCGAATTCGGCCCCCTCCGGATCGGCCGCACCGGCGAACTTTCCCACACCTTCCATCTCCATGGGTTCCAGGGTCAGCCGGCCACCCAGCCGCTCCACGTCCGCGGCCGCCTCGTCGCAGTCGTCCACCTCGAAGTAGGGCAGCCAGTGCGGCCCGGCCACCGCCCTCGTCGGCATCGTGTTCAGCGGCACGAAGCCGCCGAAGCCCGTCTCCTCGCCACCGTCGCCGGTCCGGATCACGGTGTAGGAACCGCCCCCGGGGTACGGCGCCCGGGCGCTCTCCCATCCGAAGACCGCGCGGTAGAACGCGGCGGCCGCGGGCACGTCCGGGGTGTACAGCTCGGCCCAGCAGAGGCTTCCGGGGACGCCGACGGCGCCCAGACCCGGGTTCTCCCCGGGCTGCCAGACGCCGAAGAAGGCCCCTGCCCGGTCCTTGAATCCGGCCATCCTGCCGAAGTCCAGGACATCCATCGGAGCGAACGGTACGGTGCCGCCGGCCTGCTCGACCGCGTGCGCCGTGGCATCGGCGTCCGACGACCGGAAATACACCGACCAGGACGGCTCGGCCTGCTCCTCGGTGACCGTCATCGCGCCGCCGACCGTCTTCCCGTCCAGGGTGAACACCCCGTAGCCGCCGGTCTCCGGACCGCCGGCCGCGTACTCCCAGCCGAAGAGACCGGTGTAGAAGTCGACGGCCCCGTCGAGATCGGGTGTGCCCAGATCGGTCCAGTTGGGCGCTCCGTCGACATAGCGGGTGGTGAGCATGGCCGGCTCCTTCGACGGTGCCCGTGCCGTGCGGCACGGGAGTCCTTCCCGACGCTCCGAGTCTCGCACCGGGCACCGGCCACCGCAGCCCGCGCCCGGTGCTCGGACCCCTTTGCCGTGCCGACCGGTGTACGGGACCCACCTCGCGTCCATGTCCGTGATTGCGGAGGGACGGACTGGTCGGTGTCCGACATCGGTCGCAGTGATCGGTGAAACGTATCATTGGCACTGTTCGAAGATGTCTGTTTTCGTGCTCCCGCAGTGGCCACCAGAGGCTTCGTACCGGGGCTAAGGTGATGCGGATAAGGATTCACTGTCCAGGAGTCGGCCGGCCTCTGCGGCCGGCCCGGGAGGTACGCAGCGGTGGTCAGCATCCGAGAGGTCGCCGAACTGGCGGAGGTCTCCGTGGGAACGGTGTCCAAGTACTTGAACACGCCGCATCGCGTGGCTCCGGCGACCTCGGACCGGGTGCGCCGGGCGATCAAGGACCTCGGCTATGTCCGCAACGAGGCGGCGCGGCAGATGCGTACGGGGCGGAGCAACACCCTGGCCTTCGTCGCGCTGGAGCTCAGGAACCCGTTCTTCGGCGAGGTGGCGCACGCGGTGGAGCGGCGGGCCGCGGAGAACGGGCTCTTCCTCGTGCTGGCGAGCAGCGACGGCGACCCGGTGCGGGAGTCCCAGTACATCGACATGTTCGTGCAGCAGCGGGTGCGCGGGCTGATTCTCGCGTCCGGGACCACCCGGCCGGAGGACCTCGAACTCCTGGCGGCACGCGACATCCCCACCGTGCTGGTCGACGCCTACGCCCCGTCGGACCGCTTCTCGTCGGTCGCGGTGGACGACGCGCTCGGCACCCGGCGGGCCGTGATCCACCTGATCGAGCAGGGGTGCCGGTCGATCACCTTCGTCGGCGGGCCGGAGTCGGTCCGACAGATCGGTGAGCGGCTCGACGGCGCGCGCAAGGCCGTACGGGAACACCCCGGTGTGACGCTGGAGGTGATTCCCACCGACGAGCGCATCGTGACCGCCGGGCTGCACGTCGGGGAGGTCATCGCGGCGCGCGGCCCGGCCGAGCGGCCGGACGGTATCGTCGCGGCCAATGATTCGGTGGCCCTGGGCCTGATGCAGTCGCTCGGGAACCGGGCCGGTCTGCGTGTCCCCTCCGACATCGCGCTGGTCGGCTTCGACGACATGGAGTTCGCGGCCACCACGACGGTTCCGCTGACGACCGTGCGGCGGCCCCGCGACATATTCGGGCGGACCGCCGTCGACCTGGTACGGGACCAGGCCGAGGCCGACGGGCCGCTGCCGGTCCGCACCATCGTGATCCAGCCGGAGCTCATCGTCAGGGAGAGTTCCCTGCGCCGCGGACGTCCGGGCGCGTAGGGCGGTACGTCACTCGGGGTGCGCCCGGAATTCGAAGTGCGCGGTGGCGCCGGTGTGGCGCAGGTCGAGGCTGTGGACGGTGGTCCGGGTCGCGTCCTGGCGTACGTGGGGGTACCGGCTCACCCGTGGCTGCCACGCGGTCGCGTCGTAGTACAGCCGCAGGGCCGCGGCGTCGCCCCGGATCAGGGCTTCGCCCGGTGCGGTCACCTCGATCGGGGCGAAGGACATGAACCGCTCGGTGATGTCGAGCGGGGCCTCGGCCTCGAACCGGTCGCGCAGGGTGAGCACTCCGTCGGTGAAGGCGAACTCCCGGACGAGGGAGGTGAGTCCGGTGACGGGGTAGGCGGCGGAGATGTCGATCCTGAACAGGGCGCGGCCCGGGGCGTGTTCGGCTGCCAGCACCTCGGCCGCGGCTTCCCGGGAGTCCCGTTGGACGGTGCCGTTCAGCAGCGGGACGCTGTGCCCCTGGGATCCGGTGCACAGGATGTCGTAGCGGTCGGGGCCGAAGTACTGCCCGTTGTAGAAGCCCGCGCCCAGCTCGGCCAGCAGCGGCTCGCCGTCCACGGCCACGACGAAGCTGCCCAGGTCGTTGTGGTTGTGCGGCTCCTCGTTGTGACCGCCCTTCGCGGCGAATCCCACCTCGCGGCCGGCGGTCCGGGAGCGCACGATCATCACCCTCCGCTTCATCCTCGACTCCGGCCCGGCCGGGGCGAATTCGTACGACACCACCAGCTGGGCACCGGTCATCGGCTATCTCGACTGAGGACGGCACCACACATGACGCACGACATCGTCCATGACGCCCGCGACACGGCGCTCACCCTGCGCCGGGACCATCTCGCGCACTGGGGCGGCACGGACCCGCGGGGACGGCGGCTCACCGCCACCAACTACTACCTGGAGATCGACGGAGAGCCGCTGCCCCTGGTGGCGGGCGAGTTCCAGCCACAGCGCTACCCCGAGGACGAATGGGAGCAGGCCGTGCTCGCGCTCCGGAGCGCGGGCTGCACGATGATCTCCTCGTACGTCTTCTGGAACCTGGTGGAGCCCCGGCCCGGCGAGTTCGACTTCACCGCCGGGAACGACATCCGGCGCTTCGCCCTGCTCTGCCGGAAGCACGGGATGCTGTTCTCGCCGCGCATCGGCCCGTACAACAACGCGGAGTTCTCCGTCGGCGGGCTGCCGCCCTGGCTGTTCGGCATGCCGGTCACCGAGCGCTCCGACGACCCGCGCTATCTGGAGCTCGTCGGCCGCTACTACCGGCGGCTGGGCACCGAACTGTCGGGCCTGTACTGGCAGGACGGCGGACCCGTCGTCCTCGTCCAGCTGGAGAACGAGCTCACCCACGCGCCCAACCACTGGCGCACCCTGTTCGGCGACACCGCGACGGACCATCGCGGCCCGACGGGCAAGGGGTTCACCGCGCACATGGAGCACCTGCACCGGCTGGCGCGGGAGGCGGGCATCGCCGCCCCGGTCTTCTCGATGACCGGCTGGGGCGCGGGGACCGGGGAGCCACCGCAGGACACGTACATGGTGAGCTACGGCGGCTACATGGACCTGCACCCACGGCCGCGGAACAGCGGTCTGACCGTCTTCACCGGCCAGACCTATCCGTTCCGGGGTCATCTCCCGGTGGCGTTCTGCGAGTTGGGCGGCGGCTCCCCGTCCAGGGCCGCCTACCGGCCGGTGACCGTCCCGGAGGACGTCCTGGTGACCGCGCTGACCAGGCTCGGCGCGGTGGAGACCGTCATGGTCGGCTACTACATGATGCACGGCGGCACCAATCCGGTCCGCGGCGACTTCGGCTGGATGACCAAGGAGCCGCGATTCCCGCTGCGCTCCTACGACTTCTGGGCGCCGGTCAGCGAGTACGGGGAGCGCCGGGACTCCTTCTACCGGGCTGCGCCGCTCAACCGGTTCGTCGCCGAGTTCGGTGCCGGACTGGGCGGGATGCGGGCCGTGCAGCCCCACGACGCCGTCACCGATCCGGAGGAGGACCGGCTGCGCACGGCCGTCCGCTCGGACGGCACCGCCGCGTTCGTGCTGCTCGCCAACTACGGGAACCGGACGCCGCTCAGCCCGCGTGAGGACGTGTCGCTCGCGGTGCGGCTGGACTCGGGTGACGTCCGCATCCCCCGTCGCGCCCGGCTGGCCGTGGCGTCCGGCGGCTGCGCGATCCTGCCCGTGGAGCTGCCCCTGGGCGACGGGGTGACGCTGATCTCGGCGACCGCCCAGCCGCTGGCCCGGCTGGGCCGGGACACCGTGTTCTTCCGGCCGGGCCCGGCGGACGTCGAGTACACCCTGCGGGGCGCCGGCCCGGAGGGGATCGACACGACGGGCACGGTCCACGAGGAGGCGGACGGGGTCACGGTCGTCACCGACGGCTCGTTCACGGTGGGCGACGGGCTCCGGATCGTCACCCTGGGCCGGGCGGAGGCCGAGCACGGCCAGGTCCGGACGGTGGCGGGCGGGCGCCGGTTCGTCACGGCCCCGGACGACCTGACGCTCGACGGCGACTCGGTGACGGTCGGCCGCCGGGTCGCGCTCGGCGAGGAGCCGGAGCCGTTCACCTGGTCGGCGCTGCCCGCACCGGACACGGTGGAGACGGCCGGCCGGGCGGTGCGGGTGGAGCAGGACGGTCCGCTCACCCGGTACACGGCGGCGGCGCCCCGTCCGGCGCTCTCCCCGCAGGCGCTCGTGGTGGAGAAGCTCTCCCCGTCGCGCTGGCTGCTGCGCACGCCCGGCGTGCCCGCCGAAGAGCTGGCCACCCTGTGGGCGGACATCGCCTACACGGGTGATCTGTGCCGGATGTTCGACGCCGCCACCGGCCGCCTGATCGGCGACGACTACCACCACGGCCGCCCCTGGCGGGTGAAGCTCGGCCGATTCCGGGACGCGCTGGCCGGTGCGGGGATCCAGTTGCGCGTCGAGCCCCGGTCGACGGCGACCGGGACGGCGGACGCCGAGGGGATCCTCCTGGACAGCCACGAGGACACCACCGGCGCCGCCCTGATCGACGCGGTGCACCTGTCGGCGGAGGTCGCCCTGCGCTTCGACTGCCGGTAGCCGCCGCGCGGCCCGCACGGACCGCCGGCCGCGCCCCTGCGGCCCGTGGACCGCAGCTCCGCAACGACCAGGCCAGGCCATCGAGACGAGGAAATCCGCCATGCCCGCCCCCCTCCGCGCCCGCCCTGCGGGTCACGCACCCGACCACCGAGTACGACCGGAATCCACTGGGTCTCGACGAGCCCCGTCCGCGACTGAGCTGGCGTCTGGAGTCCGACGAGCCCGGCCAGGCCCAGACCGCCTACCGGATCAGGGTCGCCTCCGATCCCGCCCTGCTCACCGCCCCCGACATCTGGGACAGCGGCACGGTCGCCTCCGACGCCTCGGTACTGGTCCCCTACGACGGCCCCCGACTCGGGCCGCGCACCCGCTGCTTCTGGTCGGTGCGTGCCTGGGACACGGCGGGCCGTGGCTCCGAGTGGAGCGAACCGTGCTGGTGGGAGACGGGTCTGTGCGAACCCTCGCAGTGGTCGGCGCAGTGGATCGGCGCACCGGCCGCGCTCACCGCGGCCCCGGATCCGGCCGGGTCGTTCCGGATCTGGGCGCCGGGGAACGGTCCGGCGGGCGGTGACGGTCCGGGGGCGCGCTGGTTCCGCACCGTCGTCGAGGTGCCGGAGCCGGGGGCCGTCACGGCCGCCCGCCTGGTGGTGACGGCGGACGGCGGCTGCACCGTGTACGTCAACGGCTTCGAGGCCGATCACACCGAGACCGACGCCCCCGTGGTCACCGGACGTTCACCGCGCGTCGTCGATGTCACGGAGCGGCTGATACCCGGCGCCAACGTTCTCGCGATCACCGCGACTCCGCCCGTGGACGGCGCCGCGGGGGTGCTCGGTGTACTGGAGCTGTCGACGGCGGACGGTGTGCGGCGGATACCCACCGACGGCGCCTGGCGGGCCACCGACCGGGAGCCGTCCGGCGGCTGGCACTCCCCGGGGTACGACGACGGCTCCTGGTCCGCGGCCACCGTCCTGGCGCCCTGGGGCGCCGGGCCGTGGACCTCCGCCCCGCCCGCCCATGCCCCCGTGATCCAGCTCCGCCACGAATTCCGGCTCGCCGACCGTCCGGTGGCGCGGGCCAGGCTGTACGCCACCGCTCTCGGGCTGTACGAGGCACACCTCAACGGCGGGCAGGTCGGGCGGGACCGGCTGGCCCCCGGCTGGACCGACTACGACCGGCGGGTGCAGTACCGGACGCACGATGTCACCGGCCGGGTGCGCCCGGGTGCCAACGCGCTGGCGGTGAACCTCGCGTCCGGCTGGTACGCGGGCGGCATCGGCTGGTTCGGCCCGCACCAGTACGGTCGCCGGCCGGCGCTCCTGGCCCAGTTGGAGGTCACCTACGAGGACGGCTCGACGGAGCGCGTGGTGTCGGCGCCCGGCTGGCGGGCCGCCGCCGGGCCGGTCACCGACGCGGACCTGATGGCGGGCGAGGAGTACGACGCCCGCCGGGAGACCGGGGGCTGGACGGAGCCGGGCTTCGACGACTCGGGCTGGCTCCCGGCCGAACCGGTCGGCGGGGTCCGCGCCGAGCCGGTCGCCCAGCTCGACCGGCCCGTCGAGGTGGTGCGGGAGCTGTCGGCACGGGAGGTGACCGAGCCCCGGCCCGGGGTGTTCGTCTTCGACCTCGGGCAGAACATGGTCGGCTCCGTCCGCCTCAAGGTCTCCGGCCCGGCCGGCACCACCGTGCGGCTGCGGCACGCCGAGGCGCTGAACCCCGACGGCACGCCGTACACGGCCAATCTGCGCTCGGCCCGCGCCACCGACAGGTACACCCTGAAGGGCGGCGGCCCGGAGACGTACGAGCCGCGCTTCACCTTCCACGGATTCCGCTACGTGGAGGTGACCGGGTATCCCGGCACCCCGGCCCCGGAAGCCGTCACCGGTCTCGTGATGCACACCTCGGCACCCTTCACGCTCGACTTCGCCACCGACGTCCCGATGCTCAACCGCTTGCACGACAACATCACTTGGGGCCTGCGCGGCAACTTCCTCTCCGTGCCCACCGACACCCCCGCCCGGGACGAACGCCTCGGCTGGACCGGCGACATCAATGTGTTCGCCCCGACGGCCGCGTACGTCATGGACTCGGCGCGCTTCCTCACCAAGTGGCTGCGGGACCTGCGCGACAGCCAGTCCGACGACGGCGCGTTCCCCGACGTGGCCCCTCATGTGGGGCCGCTGGGCAAGGGGGTGGCGGGCTGGGGGGACGCGGGAGTGACCGTGCCGTGGGCGCTCCACCGCGCCTACGGGGACGTGCGGGTGCTGGAGCGGAGCTGGTCCTCGATGCTGAGGTGGCTGGAGTACCTGGACCGGCACAGCGAGGGCTGTCTGCGCCCGGCCGAGGGCTACGGCGACTGGCTCAACACCGACGACGAGACGCCCAAGGACGTCATCGGCACCGCCTACTACGCCCACAGCGCCGACCTGGTGGCTCGGACCGCCGAGGTGCTGGGCGAGGACCCGGCGCCGTACCGTGCGCTGTTCGCCAGGGTGCGGGACGCGTTCCGGGCGGCGTACGTCTCGGCGGGCGGCCGGGTCAAGGGCGACACCCAGACCGCGTACGTGCTCGCACTCTCCATGGACCTGCTGGCCGGGGACGACCGCAGGGCCGCCGCCGACCGGCTCGTGGAGCTGATCGAGGCCCGGGACTGGCATCTGTCGACCGGTTTCCTCGGCACACCGCGCCTGCTCCCCGCGCTCACCGCGGCCGGCCGCACCGATGTCGCCCACCGGCTGCTCCACCGGCGCACGTTCCCGAGCTGGGGCTACCAGATCGAGCGGGGCGCGACGACGATGTGGGAGCGCTGGGACTCGGTCCGTCCGGACGGCTCCTTCCAGGACGCCGGCATGAACTCCTTCAACCACTACGCGTACGGCTCGGTGGGCGAGTGGATGTACGCGCACATCGCCGGGATCGCGCCGGGCGGTCCGGGGTTCAGGCACCTGGTCGTCCGGCCCAGGCCCGGTGGCGGGGTGAACGAGGCCCGGGCCCGCTTCGACTCACCGTACGGTCCGGTCTCCACCCGCTGGAGCACCGCCTCGGGCACCTTCCGGCTGGAGGTCTCGCTGCCCGTCAACACCACCGCCGAGGTGTGGATAGCGGCGTCCGCCGCGTCGGAGGTGGCCCACGGCCCGGCACGGTTCCTGCGTCTGGAGGACGGCTGCGCGGTCTTCGCCGTCGGCTCCGGCACGCATCGCTTCTCCGCCTGAGCGACGCCCTGTCCAGGGCAGGGGCGGGGGCACTCCTCGGCGCTCCCCGCCCCTGCCCCTGCCTCGTCAGCGGGTGATGCCCAGTGCCGGGAGCACCGTCTCCGCCACCCGGTAGGCCTCCTCCAGCAGCGGGTTGCCGGAGAGGATGAAGGTGTCGACGCCCAGTTCCTCGAACTCCTTGAGGCGCTCGACGACCTGGGCCGTCGAGCCGACGACCGCGGTGCCCGGCCCCGGCCGGAACAGGCTCATCCCCGGCCACATGTTGGGGTGCGCCTCCAGCTCCCGGGCGTGCGCCGGGACCTTGCCGCCGTGCTGGCGGAACTGGCGCTGCCAGCCCACGCCGTCCTCCCCCGCCCGGTCGCCGAGCTGCCGGGCGTACGTCGCCCCGCTCGTCACGTCGAGGAGCCGGTCGGCCGCCGCCCAGGCCTCGTCCTCGGTGTCCCGGACGATGAGGTGGAGCCGGAGCCCGATCCTGAGCGTGCGGCCGTACGCGGCGGCCCGCGCCCTGACCCGTTCCAGCTTCTCCTTGAGCAGGTGCGGGGGTTCGCCCCAGGTCAGGAAGACGTCGACGTGCTCGGCCGCCATCTCGATCCCGGGGGCGGACGAGCCGCCGAACCAGAGCGGGATGTGCGATTCCTGGACCGGCCGCAGCTCCCCGAAGGACGCGCCGGCGTTCTTCAGGTCGTAGAAGCGGCCCTTGTGGTCGAAGACCTCACCCGCGGTGAGCCGCTTCACGATCGACCAGTACTCGGCGCTCAGCTCGTACCGCTCGTCGTGCTCCACATGGAGTCCGTACTCCTGGAGCGACTTGGTGGAGCCGTTGACGACGTTGAAGCGGAGCCGGCCGCCGAACAGGTTGTCGAAGCTGAGGGCCATTTTCGCGAGCAGGGTGGGCGAGATCAGGCCGGGGTGGACGGCCAGCAGGGGCTTGAACGCGGTGCTGGTGGAGGCGGCCAGCGCGCTGCCGAGCGGCCAGACGTCGTACAGGTCGGTGGCGAGCAGCGCACCGCTGTAGCCGAGGCGTTCGACCGTGCCGGCGAGCTGGGCGAGGTAGCCGAGGTCGACCGGCCGCCGGCCCTCGGGTTCCCAGGGGTAGGCGCCTTCGCGCGGGATGACATACCAGAGGACTTCGGTCGCCATGCCGTCATACCGCCTTGTCCGCACCGGTGGCGGCACCTTCGCCGGCACCGGCGAGGGCGTGGGCGACGGTGACCGGGCGGTCGATGAAGCCGGTGCGGTGGAAGATGTCGGCCGCTTCCTGCTGCTCGGCGACGAAGGCGTCGGTGACCGGCTCGATCCTCCACGGCAGGGCGCGCAGCGCGGTCTCCCAGTCGTCGGCGCTTCCGCCGAGGTCGGCGGCGGCGATCCCGGCCGCCCGACGGGGGTGGGCCGCCGCCCAGTCGTCGGCCCGCTGGAGGGCGCGGGTGAGCGCCTCGACGACCTCGGGGCGGCTCTCGGCCAGGTCGCGGCGGGCGAAGAAGACGGAGCGGTCGGTGATGACGTCGCCGGTGCGGATCAGGGTGCGCAGCCCGCCGGTGCGGCGGGCCGCGGCCAGTTGGGCGCCCTGGGCCACCCAGGCGGCGACGGCGCCGGTGCGCAGCAGTTCCTCGCTGTCGTCGGCGCTGCGGACGGCGGTGATGTCGTCGGCGTAGGAGAGCCCGGCGTCGTCGAGCGCCTTGGCGACGAGGTGGGTCTGCCAGGAGCCGATCGCGAGGTGGACGGTGGCGCCCTTGAGGTCGGCGACCGTCCGTAGCGGGCCGTCCTCGGGGACCAGGAGGGCGCCGTGTCCGGGGCGCGGGGCGGAGACGGCGGTGTAGACGATGTCGTGGCCGGCGGCCTGGGCGGTGACCGGCGGGGTGGAGCCGGTGCCGCCGAAGTCGATGACGCCGCGGCTGAGGAGTTCGCCGGTGCGGACGCCGTTGGTGTACGGGTGGAAGACGACGCTCTCGCCGAGCGGCGCCAGCTCCTCCTGGGCGAGGCCGAGCCGGGTGAGGTGGTACAGGTGGTAGAGGGACGGGTTGCTGCTGTGCACGCCGATGGTGATGGTCATTCAGATCACTCCGACTTCGGTACGTTCGGGGGCGGTTGAGGGGTGGTGCGGGGCCGTCTCGACGCCGAGGTCGTCGAGGAGGCGTCGGCGCAGGGCTCCGAAGGCGGGGTCGCCCGGGTCGCGCGGCCGGTCGACGGTGACCGGTTCGTCGGTGACGAGCCGGCCGTCGCGCAGTACGGCGACCCGGTCGGCGAGCCGTACGGCTTCGTCCACGTCGTGGGTGACGAGGAGGACGGCGGGCCGGTGCTTCCGGCACAGCTCGCCCACCAGGTCCTGCATCTTCAGCCGGGTCAGGGCGTCGAGTGCGGCGAACGGCTCGTCGAGCAGCAGCAGTTCGGGTTCGCGGACCAGGGCGCGGGCGAGGGCGACGCGCTGTGCCTCGCCGCCGGAGAGGGTGGCGGGCCAGGCGTCGGCGTGCCGTTCGAGGCCGACCTCGGCCAGGGCCCGCAGCCCGTGTCCGGAGCGGCCGCGCGGCAGGGCCACCGTCACATTGGCGAGGACCTTCTTCGACGGTACGAGGCGGGGTTCCTGGAAGACGACGGTACGGGCCTCGGGGACGAGGACCTCTCCGCCGTCGGCTCCGTCGAGTGCGCCCAGGATGCGCAGCAGGGTCGTCTTGCCGCTGCCGCTCGCGCCGAGCAGGGCGACGAACTCGCCCCGTGCGATGTCGAGCCGGAGGCCGTCGAGGACGGCGCGGTCGCCGAAGACGCGCCGCAGTTCCCTCACGCGTACGGCGGGTCGGGGGGCGGGGTCGGTCATCGGGGGGCTCCCTGTGTGGCGCGCCAGGGCATCAGTAGGCGTTCCAGCAGCCGTACGACCATGTCGGCGGTGAGTCCGAGCAGCCCGTAGACAAGAATGCAGACGGCCAGGATGTCGGTGCGGGCGTAGCTCTGTGCCTGGGACATCAGATAGCCGATGCCCGCCGTGGCGTTGATCTCCTCGGCGGCGATCAGGGCGATGACGCTGAGGGTCATGGAGAGCCGCAGTCCGGCGAGCAGGGACGGCAGGGCCCCGGGCAGGACGACTTCGCGTACGAGGGCGAGGCGGCCCATGCCGAAGCTGCGCATGGCCTCGACGAGTTTGGGGTCGGTGTCGCGTACCCCGCTCGATGTCGACACGTACATCGGGAAGGTGGTGGCGACGGCGATGAGGAGGATCTTCGCGGTCTCGTTGATCCCGAACCAGACCATGAACAGGGGCACCAGGGAGAGGAACGGGATCGTGCGCAGGGTCTGGATGGAGGAGTCGAGGAGTTCGTCGCCGAGGCGGGTGAATCCGGTGGTGATGCCGAGGACGAGTCCGGCGGCGAGCCCGATGAGGAGGCCGAGGCCGGAGCGGGTGAGGGAGGTGGTGAGTGCGTCGGGCAGCTGCCCGTTGCCCCACAACTCCCCCACCGCGCGGAGCACTTCGGCGGGCGATGCGAGTACGTCGGGGGTGAGGACGCCGGTGGCGGACGCCGCCCACCACAGGACGAGGAGGGCGAGCGGGCCGAGTGCCCGGACGGTCGCGGAGTAGCTCCGGCCGCGTGCCCTGCTCCGTTGCGGGCGGGGCCGGACGAGGCCCTGGTACGGGGTGGTCCCGCTCATTTCAGCTTCTCGATGTCGAGGAGGTGGGCGGCGACGTCGACCTGGTCCGGGGTGACCTTCTGCTCGGCGTAGAAGCCGGCGACGTCCTCGAAGCGTTCGATGTCCTCCGGTCCGATGGGGTCGACCGTGCCGCCCTTGCGGGTGAACGCGGTCTGGACCTCCTTCGCCCTTCCGGTGACGGCGGTCGGTCCGACATCGGTGAAGACGTTCAGGTACGCGGCCGGGTCCTGCTTCTCCTTGGCGGCGGCGTCGTGGAGGTAGCGGTAGAGCGCCCTGACGACCCCGGGGTGCTGCTCGGCGAAGCCGGTGCGTACGGCGTTGAGGCTGTAGTTGTCGGAGCCGATCGCGGCGCCGTCGGCGACGAAGTGGGCCTTGCCGCTGCCGATCTCGGCCACGGCGTAGGTCGCCCAGACCGCCCAGGCGTCGACCTTGCCCGCGTTGAACACGGCGGCCGTCTGGTCGGGCCGCAGATAGACCCGCTCGACCTTGTCGGCGGGGATGCCGGCCTTGTCGAGTGCCTTCAGGAGCAGGTACTCGCCGGTGCCGCCCTGGTTGACGGCGACCTTCTTGCCGACCAGGTCGGCGACCGATCCGATGCCGGAGCCGTTCCTTACGAGGATGCCCTCGCCGGCCGCGTCCGGGGCGACCGCGGTGAAGAACTTGAAGCCGGGGCGCTGGGCGAGCGAGGTGATGCCGGAGGTGATGGAGCCGGTGGCGATGTCGAGCTGGTCGGCGTTCATCGCCTGGGCGGCCGGGGCGAAGGGTCCGGCGCTGCCGGTCCAGCGCACCTTGGCGCCGGCCTTCGCGAGCGCCTTGTCGAGGCTGCCGTCCTTCTTGCCGAGGGCGAGCACCCCGGAGTTGCCGGGGTCGGGGATGCGGATCTCGACCGTGTGCCCGGCGCCGGAGCGGCTGTCGGCCTCGGACGAGCCGCAGGCGGTGAGGGCGAGGAGTGCGGTGGCCGTGAGGAGCGCGGGGGCGGCGGCCGTGCGCAGTGGTCGGGGAAGGTTCATGGTGTCGGGGTCCTCAGAACTCGGGGGCGAAGGCGCGGTGGGCGGGGCGGGAGGCGGCCAGTGCGGTGGCGCGGCGCAGCGGCTCGGGGTCGGCCCAGGCCGTGATGTCGACGGGTTCGGGCAGGAAGCCGTGGGCGCGCAGCCCGGCCTCCTGCTCGGCGAGCAGGGTCAGCCGGTCCGGGGAGAGATCGGGGTGGAGGGTGAGATGGGTGCCCGGCCGGTAGGCCCCGGCGACGCCCTCGGCGCCCGCGCCGGTCTCGGCGCCGAGGATCCGGGCGACCTCGGCGGGCTGTTCGGCGGCCCAGTCGGCGGCCCTGAGCAGGACGGCGAGGAAGCGGTCGACGAGGCCGGGGTGGTCGTCGAGGAGCTGCTGGTGGACGGTGATGGGGCGCGGGGTGCCGTTGTTGACGCGGAACCGGCGGTCGGCCGCCTCGTCGAGTTCGACGGCGACCTCCGCACCGGCCCGCCGGGCGGCCTCGACGGCCAGGGCGCCCTTGACGTACACGGCGTCGACGTCGCCGCGCCGCAGCGCCGCCAGCTCGGCACCCCATTGGTCGCGGTGTCCGGCGGCCGGCACATCGACGAACGTGGCGTCGTCCGGCCCGAGTCCGGCGGCGGCGAGTGCGCCCTCGAAGCCGCGCAGGGCCATGGCCCGCCAGAAGTCGATGGCGATGTCGTGCACGGGTGCGGCGAGCCGCAGTCCGCGCAGTGCCTCGACGCCCCGGATCCCGGAGCCGGGACGGACCAGTACGGTCTGCCGCTCCTCGATCCAGGTGAGACCGATCAGCCGGGTCCGCTCCCCGCGTGAACGGGCCCACAGCGCGGGTACGTTGCCGCCTTCGCGGAACAGGCCCGGCAGGGCGTGGGTGTAGTGGGCGGCCCGGTCGGCGCCGGGTGCGGCGTCCTGGAGGGACCGCACCTCGATGCCGTCGGGGGCGAACTCTTCGGTGAGCCACCGGCGGTCGGCGGCGATGCCGGTCGCGGTGGGTACGGGACAGCGGGTGAACCAGAGGGTCCGGGGCAGGACGGCATGCGTCATGGAGTCTTCCCGAGGGTCGGCGAAGCAGGGGGCGCGCAGGCGGACGGTGCGGTGGGCGCGCGGCAGGTACGTCGGGGGTGCGGGACCGCGTACGGCGAAGCGCTCCGGACCGTGTCGGAACGCGGCGGAGTGAGGCGGAAAAGGGGCTACGGGGGGGGAGCGGTCAGCGACAGGCGGCGCTGGAGACCCGCGCCAGGTCGATGTGACGGCGCAGCGTCAGGGCGAGCGGGACCGGGGCGGCGTGGGCGGGGGTCGCTGTCCGGCGGCCGGCCATGGCACTGCTCCCTTCCGCTCGTCGGTGGTGACGTGATGCAGACTGCCACGGACCCGAACCGGCCCACAACTCGCTTCCCATCATGTGGGATCGAGCGTGAACGGAGTATTTCCCGGCCAGGAACCGGGCCGCGAATCCGCATCTTTCAACTGCCGTAATGTGGCAACCACATGCCCGAAGCCCCTCACGAGCGGAGAGTGAACCGACATGACCGAGGCCGCGGCAGCGCGTGCTCCCGGTGGCGCGCAGGCCGTCCGGCGCGCCCTGGACGTGCTGCACTGCTTCCACGACAACGGCCCCGACCTCAGCGCCTCCGACCTCGCCCGCCGCCTCGGACTCTCCGCCTCCACGGCGCACCGCCTGGCCCGCACCCTGCTCGGCGCCGGCTTCCTGGAGCAGGACGCCCGCACCTCCCGCTACCGGCTGGGCCCCGCCGTCACCGAGCTGGGCAGGCTCTCGTACCACCAGCGGGGCCTGCATCTGGCCGCCCCCGAACTGACCGATCTCGCCGAACGCACCGGCGCCACGGCCGACCTGGCACTGCGCAGCGGCCCCCATGCGGTGATCGTGGCGGGCGGTTCGGTGACGCCGAAGGTGGGGCTGCGCCGGCCGCTGCACTCCACCGCGCTGGGCAAGGTCCTGCTGGCCTGGGCCCGGCCGGGCGAGGGCGGGCCGTCCTCGCTGCCCCCGCTGCCCGCGTTCACCGACCGGACGATCGTCGAACCGGCGGCCCTGGAGGCCGAGTTGGCGAAGGTGCGGTCCGACTCCTACGCGCTCAACGACGGCGAGTCGGCGCACGGGGTGCGGACCCTGGCGGTCCCGGTCCTGGACGGCGCCGGTCATGCCCGCTTCGCCCTGGCGGTCCGGGCCACCCCGTCCGTGATCACGGACGCGCGCACCGACTGGTTCCTGGCGCAGGCCCGTTCCTGCGCGCGGGCCCTGGAAGTCCTGCTGCTCTCCCCGGCCGAGCGCCGTCCGCCGAGGCCCTGAGCAGCCCGGTCTGTCGGTGCCGCGTGGCACGATAGGAATCGTCCGGGCCAGGTGCCGGGCAGGACGGCAGCCGGGCTGCGCGGACAGAGGGACGTAGATGACACAGGCCGGAGCGACGGAGGA
The DNA here is from genome assembly GCF_040634135.1 of Streptomyces sp. NPDC007164. Lineage (NCBI taxonomy): Bacteria > Bacillati > Actinomycetota > Actinomycetes > Kitasatosporales > Streptomycetaceae > Streptomyces > Streptomyces sp. NPDC007164. Next base: position 104,795 of record NZ_JBEYFB010000016.1, on the reverse strand, counting down.
CGGGGCGCCCACCGGAAGGGCCGCCCGTGAGCTGCTGACGGAGGCCGAGCGGCTGCTGGAGACGGCACGCGTCGTGCTGGCCGATCACACCAGCGCCGTCGATGCCGTGCACTCCACGCTGATGCCGTTGCTCGACTCGCTCGTCCGCCGGGAGCTCGCCACGATCCCGGCCTCCAGGCTCAAGGACGTCACCGAGGGCAGGCTGCGGATCGGCGCGGTCGAGCAGGCCGGTCTCACCACCGTCGGCCAGGTCCACGAGACCAGTCGCTACGAGCTGCGCCAGATCCCCGGGGTCGGTGCGCAGACCGCCGACCAGGTGCTGGCCGCGGCCGGGCAGATCGCCCACGCGGTGCGGGACACGGTCGCGGTCCGGATAGACGTGGACGCGCCGGACGACGCCACGACCGCGTTGGTCGTCGCACTGCACCGACTGGTCGAGGCCGGTCCCGACGTGCGGCGGGCGGTGGCCGCGGCGGGCCGGCTCGTCGGGCGGCTCGAACCCCTGCTGGCCGCCGCGGGACCGGCGCGGGGGCGGCTGCGCATGGTGTTCACCCGGCGCCAGGCCCGCTCCCGGGCGCTGGAGGCGGTCGCCGAGGTGCGGGCCGTCGTCGCCGAGGCCGACGAGCGCGAGCTGCCCCTGCTGTTCGGGCAGGTCTCGGTCGATCTGCTGCGGGGCGCGGAGTCGGACATCGCGGCCTGGGTGGACTTCGAGCTGCGGTCCGCCGAGTACTACAGCCTGATCGCCGAGATGTCCGGCACCGGAGCGGCCCGGGACGCGGCCGAGGGGTTCCTGCCGTCCGAGATGGCGGACCGGGTGCGCGGTCTGCGGCTGGACGACGCCCATCTGCGGGTCTCGCTGCGCGGCTACCAGTCGTTCGGCGCCCGGTTCGCGCTCGCGCAGAAGCGGGTGATCCTCGGTGACGAGATGGGGCTCGGCAAGACCGTGCAGGCCATCGCCGCGCTCGCACACCTCTCGGCGCGGGGCGAGACGCACTTCCTGGTGGTCTGCCCGGCGAGCGTGCTGATCAACTGGGCGCGCGAGATCCGGGCCCGTTCCACCCTGCGCACCTTGCCGGTGCACGGCCCCGAGCGGCAGTCCGCCTTCGACGAATGGCGTCGCGGCGGCGGGGTCGCCCTCACCACGTTCGACGCCCTGCACACCCTGCCGGCCGCCGCGAACTGCGGCACCCGGCCCGGCATGCTGGTGGTCGACGAGGCCCATTACGTCAAGAACCCCGCCACCCGCCGGTCCCAGGCGGTGTCCGGCTGGACGCAGCACACCGAACGGGTGCTGTTCCTGACCGGCACGCCCATGGAGAACCGCGTCGAGGAGTTCCGCAGCCTGGTCCGTCACCTCCAGCCGGAGCTGGCCCCCTCGATACGCACCACCCATGGGGCCGCCGGTTCGCTCGTCTTCCGAAGGGCAGTCGCCCCGGCCTATCTGCGGCGCAACCAGGTGGACGTGCTCACCGAACTCCCGGCGCTGGTGCAGGTCGACGAGTGGGAGGAGTTCAGCCCGGAGGACCTCGACGCCTACCGCGAGGCGGTGGGTGCCGGGCATTTCATGCGGATGCGCCGGGCGGCGTACGCCCGGCCCGCCACGTCCGCGAAGCTGAACCGGCTGCGCGAGCTGGTGACCGAGGCCGCGGACAGCGGCCTGAAGGTCGTGGTGTTCTCCTACTTCCGTGAAGTGCTCCAGACGGTCGGACAGGCCCTGGACTCACCGGTTTTCGGCCCGCTGTCGGGGAGCCTCGCGGCCGCCCGCCGCCAGCGGCTGATCGACGATTTCGGTGCCGTGGACGGCCATGCCGTTCTGCTGAGCCAGATCCAGGCGGGCGGTGTCGGGCTCAACATGCAGTCGGCCTCGGTCGTCATCATCTGCGAGCCGCAGATCAAACCGACGATGGAGCACCAGGCGGTGGCCCGCGCCCACCGGATGGGGCAGATACGGACCGTTCAGGTGCACCGGCTCCTCGCGGCCGACAGCGTCGACGAACGGATGCTGGACATCCTGGCCCGCAAGGAGCGGCTGTTCGACCTGTACGCGCGGCGCAGCGACGTCGCCGAGACGACGCCGGACGCGGTGGACGTGTCGGACGGGTCGCTGGCCCGGCGCATCGTCGAGGAGGAACAGCTGCGGCTGGCGACCGGAGCGGACGCCGCGGCCCTGGAGGTGCCGGAGGGCTGACGCCGTCGGGGGCGGGTGCGCGCCCCGACGGCGTCCCGGCACCGCGGGCCCGCCGTGTCAGGAGCCGTGTGCCGCCGGACCGTGCGCGGCGGTGCCCTTCGCCGATCCCTTCGCCGATTCCTTCGCCGCGCCCTCGGATGCCGTGCCGTGGGCCGCCATGTGGTGCGGTTCGTACCCCGGCACGGTGCCGTCCGGCTTGGCGACCAGCAGCAGTCCGGCCATGCCCATGTCGGAGTGGCTCTGCACATGGCAGTGGTACATCCAGGCACCCGCGCCAACGTGTTCGCCCGCGACGACCTGGAAGCCGAAGGAGTCCGCCGGGCCGACGATCTTCGTGTCGATGACCCGGCTCGGATCGTCGGGGCCGGTGAGCAGCCCGGTCCGGTTGTCCGCCCAGCGGTGACCGTGGATGTGGAACGTGTGGTAGTACTCGCCGTGCGTGATCATGACGACTTCGAGCCGGTCCCCCACCGTGGCCTCGAAGTTCGGGCTCTCGTGGGCCGGTCTGTTGTTGATCGTCATGTCGTTGAAGACGATCGTGATCGTCTTGTCCGGCAGGATATCGCCCTTGCGCCGGACGATCAGCGGACCGTAGAGGCCCTTGCGGATGCCGCCGGTGCCGTGATCGGTGCCGACGACATGGTCGTGGTAGTGCCAGTAGCCCGCGCTGCCCGGCTGCCAGGTGCCGTCCTTGCGCCGGCCGGGGGCATGGGTGCGCCAGGTGTAGGTACGGGTGGCGCCGGGTTCGACGATGCTCTTGTTCATCCGGGTGCCGTCGCTCGCGATGTCGTAGTCGACGCCGTGCGCGTGGAGGCTGGCCGCCACATCCGTCGTGTTCTCGAACTCGATGTGCAGGGTGTCGCCCTCGTTGATCTCGATGAGGGGGCCCGGGACCGATGCCTTGCCCTTCTCCAGGCCGTATCCGAGCTGACCGTCCGCCAGTTTCTCGGCGTACAGCTTGAGATGACGGACCACGCCGCCCGCCGGGGCGGTCTTCACCGCGGGTTCCGCCGAGCTGGCCTCGATCGCACCGAGGGACAACGATGTCAGACCGGTCGTGGCCGCCACTCCGCCGCCGACCAGCAGCCGCCGGTTGAAGCTCCTTCTGTCCATGCCGAACTCCCCACCGATCCAAGGAATTGGAGCGCCGACCCGCCCCGGACGGGCCACACCGTAGCCGGAGGACTGCCGTTTATCCACAGTCAGGACAAAGTTCGTGCGATTGCTGCCATAGCTATTGGCGGACCACGAAAAGAGGTCTAGCTTCATGCGCTGTTGCAGTGACCAAAGAGGGGTGGGTGACCACATGCAGCGCGCACCACATCGCAGGTCCGGATCGCGACGCGGACTCGCGGCGGGCCTCGCGGCCGGCGCACTGACCGCTTCCCTGCTCGGCGCCAACGCGGCCGAGGCCAGGCCCTATCCGGAGCCGCCCGGCTCCCTGGCGACAACGTTGTCCCTGCCGTCGCCGCCGGGCGGCGCCGACGTCAAGGTACTGGTGTTCCACGCCTCGGCCACCGAGGAGTCCCCGACGGTCGACGCCGGGATCGCGGCGATCGAGAGCATCGGCCTCACCGGCCCGGAGTCCGGCCGGTTCAAGACCGTCGCCACCGACGACCCGGCCGTCTTCACCAACGGCAAGAGGCTCGGCAAGTTCAACGCCGTGGTCTTCCTGACCGGCGGCGGCGACGTCCTGGACCCGGAGCAGGAGGCCGGCCTGGAGGCGTACATGGAGGCGGGCGGCGGCTTCCTCGGCATCCATGACGCCGCGCGCACCGAGCCGTACTCGGACTGGTTCACCGGCCTGGTCGGCGCCCGCCCGGCCGCCGGCAGCCCGACCGCCGTACAGCGTGCGACGGTCGAGATCGGTGACCGGCAGCATCCGGCGACCAAGGGCCTCCCGCTGGAGTGGAAGCGCCCCGACAAGTGGCTGAACTGGACGAAGAACCCGTCCGGCGATGTGCACACCGTGGCCAGGGTCCGCGAGATCACCTACAAGCCCGGCGCGAGTGCCAACGGCTGGGACCACCCGGTCTCCTGGTGCCGCGACTACGACGGCGGGCGGTCCTTCTACACCGCGATGGGCGGTACGGCCGACAGCTTCGCGGAGACCGACTTCCGCGACCATCTGCGCGGCGCGCTGGACTGGACGACCCGGATCTCGCAATCCGACTGCAAGGCGACGATCGACTCCAACTACAAGGCCGAGCGCGTCACCCAGTCCAATCAGCCGGGGCAGAACGACCAGATCGGCGAGCCGCACGGGGTGGTCGTCGCCCCCGACGGGCGCGTGCTGTACATCGGGCGCGGCGGCGCCGACAGCAGCAGGCCGGTCGTCACCGACTGGAACGACCCGGACATCGGCAAGGGTCTGGGGCAGATCCACGTCTACGACCCGAAGACCAAGAAAGTCACCCTCGCCGGTGAGTTGACGATCTTCGGCAACAAGGGCGGCGGCGACGAGCTGGTCAAGGTCGAGGAGGGGCTGCTCGGCATCGAGCTGGACCCGGACTTCGAGAAGAACGGCTGGGTGTATCTGCACTACACCCCGCACTCGAAGCTGGACCGCGACAAGCAGATGGCGGTGCGCCAGGTCTCCCGGTTCACCATGGACCTGTCCACCAACAAGCTGGACCTGTCCTCGGAGAAGGTGCTGCTGCACTGGCCCGTACAGGTGCACAGCTGCTGCCACGCGGGCGGCGGGATGGCCTGGGACTCCAAGGGCAACCTGTACATCGCGACCGGTGACAACAACTCCTCCGGCTTCAGCGACGGTTACTCCGGGAACAACCCGCAGCCGAACTACAAGGGCGTCTCGTTCGCCGACGCCCGCCGCACCGCGGGCAACACGAACAACCTCAACGGGAAGATCCTGCGGATCCACCCGGAGGACGACGGCACCTACACGCTGCCCGAGGGCAACCTCTTCACCGGCAAGGAGCCCGACGAGGGCGGTGGCAGGACGCGGGGCGAGATCTATGTGATGGGTGTACGCAACCCGGCCCGGATCTCCATCGACAAGTCGACCGACACGCTGTACGCGGGCTGGGTCGGCCCCGACGCGGGCTCGCCCTCCACCACCTGGGGCCCGGCCAAGTACGACACGTTCGCCGCGATCACGAAGGCGGGCAACCACGGCTGGCCGTACTGCATGGGCAACAAGCAGCCCTACCGGGACCGCAATCTGCCCGACCCCGCCAAGCCGCTCGGCTGGTACGACTGCGACCATCCCCAGAACGAGTCGCCGAACAACGACGGCCTGGTGAACCTGCCGCCGGTCACCTCCAACACCATCTGGTACTCGCCGCAGGGCGGTGGCGTGGACTACCCGCGTGACGCCGACGGCATCCCGAGCTACAAGGTCGAGGACCAGAAGCAGCTGCTGCCGTGGCTCAAGGGCGGCGGCCAGGCCACGATGAACGGCCCGGTCTACCGGTACGACGCGGCGAGCACCAGCGCCGACAAGTGGCCCTCCTACTGGGACGGCAAGTGGTTCGTCGGTGACTTCTACGACGACACCCAGCCCCGGCACGCCGTGCTCACCGACCCGAAGACGGTCGGCAGGGGCGGCCTGCCCACCCACGCCGAGTCGCTGCGGAAGATCATCCCGGTCGGGGCGGACGGCATCCGGAACCTGATGGACTGGAAGTTCGCCCCGGACGGTTCGCTGTATGTCCTGGACTACGGGCGCGGCTTCTTCACCTCCGACTCCAAGTCCGCGCTGTGGCGCGTGACGTACAAGGGCGGCGGTCCGACCCCGGCCGCCGAGGATCTGGCCAGGAAGGCGGCAGTGCAGTGAGACATCGTCCGGTCCTCTCCCGAAGGCGGTACCGCCCCGCCAGGCTGTGGCTCGCGTTGCTGGGTTCTTTCCTGATGGTGCTGGGGCTGACCTCGACGGCGGCGTACGGCCGTGCGGCGGCTCCCGGGGAAGCGGATGCGGCGGCCGAGCAGGTTCTCACCTGGACCGCGGGCGACCCCATCGACCACTATCTGTCCGCCCCCAAGACCGCGGTGGCCGGCAAGGCGACCATCGTCTTCGAGAACAGCGCGGCGACCGGCAACACCACCGGGATGCCGCACACCCTCACGTTCAGCGTCTCGGACCCGGAGTTCAACAACGACGTCACGCTGAACATCCTGGCCAACCCGGGCGACGACCAGGGCGGCAAGCACACCGCCGAGGTCACGCTCACCCCCGGCCGGTACTTCTACCACTGCACCATGCCGGGGCACGAGGCGATGCAGGGCATTCTCACCGTGACCGACGGCGGTGGCGGCGAGGACACCACGGCGCCCGACACGTCGGCGAAGGTGGACGGTGACAAGAACGCCGACGGCGCGTACATCGGTCAGGCGACGGTCACCGTCTCGGCGGCCGACGACGGCTCCGGCGTCGACACCGTCGAGTACGCGGTCGGGGCGGACGGCGCCTGGCAGCCGTACACCGCACCGGTCGTGGTCGACGAGGTCGGTCCGCACACCATCCGCTACCGGGCCACCGACAAGGCGGGCAACGCGGCGGCGGAGAAAACGGTCGAATTCGCGGTCGCCGCACCGCCGACGGACGACAAGACCCCGCCGGAGACCTCCGCGACCGTGTCCGGCGAGAAGGACGACCAGGGTCAGTACCTGGGCATGGCGACGGTCACCGTGACCGCCTCCGACACCGGGTCCGGCGTCAACACCATCGAGTACGCACTCGGGGCGGACGGCGCCTGGCAGCCGTACACCGCGCCCGTGATGGTGCACGAGACCGGTACGCACACGGTCCGCTACCGCGCCACCGACAAGGCCGGCAACGCGGCGGCGGAGAAAACGGCCGAGTTCACCGTGGTCGCACCGCCGACGCAGGACAAGACCCCGCCGGAGACCTCCGCGAAGGTCGAGGGCACCAAGAACTCCGACAACGCCTACCTCACCAGCGCCAAGGTGACCCTCACCGCGACCGACGCGGAATCGGGCGTGGACAAGGTCGAGTACTCGCTCGACGGCGGCCCGTACCTCGCGTACACCGCCACCGTCATCGTCGACCGGGTCGGCTACCACACCGTCGCCCACCGGGCGACGGACAAAGCCGGCAACACCTCCGCGGCGAAACAGGTGTCGTTCACCGTCGCGCAGAGCGGGGGCGTGCCGGCGCCGAACTGCCCGGAGTTCGACGAGCGGCTCACCGTCATCGTCGGCACGGTCGACACCGGTGTCCCCAACCGCATCACGGGCAACCGCTGCACCATCAATGAACTGATCGAGGACGAGAAGGACTGGTCCGCGCACGCGCTGTTCCTCAAGCACGTGGACGGTGTCCTGGACAAGCTGCTCACCGCGGGTGTGATCGACGCCCGTGAGCACAAGAAGATCTACCGGGCGGCCAAGCAGTCGGGCATCGGCGAGCCGGGCCAGGACGAGGGCTACCGGAAGCTCTTCGACGGCACGGCCGAATCGCTGGCCAAGTGGCAGCAGGTCGGCGGCGGGAAGTTCGGGCTCAACGCGGACGGCTCGATCACCAGCTCCACGACCGTGGACGGCATGGGGATGCTCTGGTTCCCGGGCCGGCAGTACGGCGACTTCTCGCTCAAGCTCCAGTGGCGCGACGACGCCCCCGGTGCGGGCAACGCCAACGGAGGTGTCTTCGTCCGCTTCCCGAACGTCCACGACAACCCGGAGGAGCCCCGCCCGGAGTGGGTCGCCATCAAGTACGGCCATGAGGTGCAGATCCTCGACAAGCCGGACGGCGACATGTACAAGACCGGCTCGCTCTACGGCTTCGACCGGATCGGTCTGGCCGGCGCCGGCGTCACCCCCAAGGGCACCTGGAACGACTACGAGATCCGGGTGGTGGACCAGCACTACTCGGTCTACCGCAACGGTGTCCTGCTGAACGAGTTCGACAACGACCGCGGCCAGGTCTTCGAGCCGCCGCGGGGCGACGACCCGGGCACCGACGGCAGGCGGTACTCGTCCGGCTACATCGGACTCCAGGTCCACAGCACCTCGGACGTCATCTCGTACCGCGACATCCGTATCAAGGAGCTGTAGCCCGGGACCGGTTCAGGTGGCCGTGGCCGCGTGCTGAGGCATGTGGTCACGGCCTCCCGGGTGCCGGTGGCGCCACACCCAGAAGACCGTGCAGGAGACCACCGCCCAGGCGCCCAGCACCAGATACGGGAAGAGCCGCTGGTGGCCCTGGTAGTACACCGCGGTGTGCTGGGCGTTGACGGACGCCCCCGGCGGCAGCCAGCGTCCGATGTGCCCGAGCACGGACGGCAGGAGCGGCCAGGAAACCGCCCCGCCGGACGACGGGTTCCCCAGGAGCACCATCACCCCCCAGGTCGGGATCATCGCCCAGCGCCCCATCAGGGTGTTGAACATGGAAAAGACCATGCCCGAGGTGAACATCGTGAACGCCAGGATCATCCAGGACTCGAAGAACGGCAGGTCCACCGCGCCCAGCCACCAGTCCACCACCGCGGCGATGGCGAAGCCGCCGAGCAGCGAGTAGCCGATGGTGAAGGCGATCCGTTCCAGCGGGATCAGGGCGCGGGCGTGCACGCTCAGCTGGATCGCGCCGACGAAGCCGATGATGACGGCGGCGAGCGAGATGTAGAACAGGGCGAGACCGCGCGGATCGCCGCGTTGCAGGGGCTTGATGTCCCGCACGGCGACCGGTTCCCCGGTCTCGGCCCCCACCTTCACCGCGGACTCCGCGAGCAGCTGGGCGACCGCGGCGCCGGAGGCGCTCGCCACGTCCAGCGAGACACCGCGGTCACCGGCCCGCATGATCGCGAAGACCTCCTGTTCCTCCAGTGCTTCGTGTGCCCGCGCCCGGGTCGCGAACACATGGATGTCGAGCGAGGCGTCGAGCGCCTTGTCCATGGCGGCGACGAACTCCTTCCCGCCCACCGGCGCCGGCCGGCTGACCACGGCGACCGGGATCCGGTGCGGGGTCGGGTTGGCCATCGCGTAGGTGTAGGAACCGGCGAAGAGCCCGGCGGCGGCCGCGAGGATGAACAGCAGGACGGTCGCGGGGAAGTACGGCGAGTCCTTGTAGGCGGCCCATTTCTGGCTCCGGGTGAGCGGTCTGCCGTGCGCCCCGTGCGGTGCGGCGGGCTCCGGGTCGTCGGTCGCGCTCATCCCTCGGTGCCCTCGTCGTGCCGGGCCCGGCTCGGCTGGACGCGTTTCGGCTCGCCCGGCATCTTGGGGTACTCCGGCGGGTACGGCATGTCGCCGAGTCCGCGTTCCCGCTCGTCCCGGTCCGCCAGCTCCAGCAGGCCGTCGAGCCGGAAGGCGTGGTCGTCCATGTCCGCGTGCACATCGCCCACTTCGGCGTAGCGCTTCGGCATGGTCCTGATGTCGAAGTCGCGCGGTTCGGCGTCGTCGATCTCCTCCCAGCGCAGTGGTGCGGAGACGGGGGCCCAGGCGCGCGGGCGCACGGAGTAGGCGGAGGCGATCGTGCGGTCGCGGGCCGTCTGGTTGAAGTCGACGAAGATCCGCTCGCCGCGCTCCTCCTTCCACCAGGCCGTGGTCACCCGGTCCGGCATGCGGCGTTCCAGTTCCCGCCCGGCGGCGATGGTGGCCCGTCTGACCTCGGTGAACGTCCACTCCGGTGCGATCGGGACGAAGACGTGGATGCCTCGGCCGCCGGAGGTCTTGGGCCAGCCGCGCAGCCCGTGGCCGTCGAGCACGGACCGCAGCTCGTGGGCGGCGCGCACCGCGTCGGCGTAGTCCGTGCCGGGCTGCGGGTCGAGGTCGATGCGCAGTTCGTCCGGGTGGTCGGTGTCGGCGCTGCGGACCGGCCAGGGGTGGAAGGTGAGCGTGCCGAGGTTGGCCGCCCAGATGACGGCGGCGAGCCCGGTGGGGCAGATCTCGTCGGCGGGCCGGCCGCTCGGGAAGGCGATCCTGGCCGTGGGGATCCAGTCGGGCAGGTTCTTCGGGGCCCGCTTCTGGTAGAAGAACTCGCCCTCGACGCCGTCCACGAAGCGCTGGAGGGTGGTGGGCCGGTCGCGCAGCGCCCGGGTGATGCCGGGCCCCACGGCCAGGAAGTACTCGGCCACGTCCCTCTTGGTGTAGCCCTTCTCCGGGAAGTAGACCTTGTCCGGACTGGAGAGCCGTACGGCCCGTCCGCCGGCTTCGAGTTCCACTGCTTTCACCGCTGCGCCCATGTCGGTCACGGTAGGCCGGGCTCACATATGGCGCATATCGGGAGACTTGTGTCAGGTGTTGCGTGAGAATCGGGCCATGGATCTGCCGGTGATGCCTCCCGTGAAGCCGATGCTCGCCAAGTCCGTGTCCAGGATCCCGCCGGGCATGCAGTACGAGGCCAAGTGGGACGGCTTCCGCGCGATCGTGCACCGGGACGGCGAGGAGGTGGTGATCGGCAGCCGCACCGGCAAGCCGCTCACCCGCTACTTCCCCGAACTGGTCACCGCCGTCCGGGACAGTCTGCCGCCGCGCTGTGTGATCGACGGCGAGATCGTGATCGTGTACGAGGGGCGGCTCGACTTCGACCGGCTCAGCGAGCGCATCCACCCCGCCGATTCGCGGGTGCGGCTGCTCGCCGAGCAGACCCCGGCCAGTCTGATCGCCTTCGACATCCTGGCGGTGGGCGACGATTCACTGCTCTCCACCCGGCAGTCCGACCGCCGCGCCGTGCTGGAGGCTGCCCTGTCCGACGCCTCGGCCCCCGTCCACCTCGCCCCGGCGACCACGGACCCGGCACTCGCCCAGGAGTGGTTCGAGCGGTACGAGGGCGCGGGGCTCGACGGTGTGGTGGCCAAACCGCTCGATCTGCCGTACCGCCCCGACACCCGGGTGATGTACAAGATCAAGCACGAGCGGACCGCGGACTGCGTGGTGGCGGGGTACCGCCTCCACCGGAGCGGTCCGGTCGTCGGCTCGCTGCTGCTCGGCCTGTACGACTCCGCGGGCGTGCTCCAGCACGTCGGCGTCTGCGCGGCCTTCTCGATGAAGCGCCGGGAGGAGCTGGTCGCGGAGCTGGAACCGCTGCGCGTCGGCTTCGCCGGTCACCCGTGGGCGGCCTGGGCCGATGCCGAGGCCCACGAGCGGGCCCGGCTGCCCGGGACGCAGAGCCGCTGGTCGGGGAAGAAGGACCAGTCATGGGTGGCGCTGCGCCCGGAGCGGGTCTGCGAGGTGGCGTACGACCACATGGAGGGCGACCGTTTCCGGCACACCGCCCAGTTCCGTCGCTGGCGGCCGGACCGCACCCCGGCCGGCTGCACCTACGCGCAGCTGGAGGAGGTGGTGCGGTACGACCTGGCCCAGGTGCTGTCGGCCGGCGGACGCTGAGAGCCCGTCGGGTGGCCTTCGGCCGCCCGGTCGGGGGTCACCCGGCAGACTCCGGGCCCGGCGGCGTGGCGCACGGGTCCTCGGTGGTGCTCGGGTCGGGGTCCGGGGACTCGGTGGTGCCGGCCGTCCCGGTCGGGTCCGGTGACGGTGACGGTGATTCGGTGGGGCAGCCGGGGCCCGGCTCGGTCGTGCCGGGGTCGGGGCTCGTGCCGGGGTCCGGGGTGGCCGGTCCGCTGTCGGTGGGATCGGGTGATCCGGTGCCCGGGTCGGCGGGGTCCGGGGAGAGGGTGGGGTCCGGGGAGCCGGTCGGTGATCCGGAGGGCTTCGGGGTGGTGGACGGCGAGGGCTGGTGCGAGCCGCCGGGCTGCGGGCCCACCACGATGCCGCCGTCCGGGGCGCCGGGGCCGCCGACGGGGTGCTTCGGCTTGTTCGGTCCGCCCGCGCCGGGGCTCCTGGGCACGGTGCCCTTGCCGTCGGCCACCGGGTGGATGCCCTTGCGGTAGAACTCCAGCCAGGACAGCACGGTGCGCAGATAGGTGTCCGAGTGGTTGTAGCTGAGGATCGCCCGGTCCAGATCGGCCTTCACCGACAGATCGCGCGGTCCGGCGCAGAGGTAGTGTCCGGCGGCCAGTGCGGCGTCGTGGATGTTGTTGGGGTCGCGGCGCCCGTCACCGTTCCCGTCCTGGCCCCAGTGGGCCCAGGTCGACGGGATGAACTGCATCGGGCCGACCGCCCGGTCGTAGCGCCGGTCGCCGTCGTACGCGCCGCCGTCGGTGTCCGGGATGTTCGCGAATCCCGCGCCGTTGAGCACCGGTCCCAGAATCGGTGAGAGCGTCGTGCCGTTGGCGTCGACCCGGCCTCCGCCCGCCTGGCCGGACTCGACCTTGCCGATCGCCGCGAGTAACTGCCACGGCAGCCGGCAGCCGGGGTCGGTCCGCCCGAGTGTGCGCTCCGCCTTGCGGTAGGCGGCGAGCACCGTGGCCGGGATGCCCGCCTCGGACCAGGACCGGGCGGCGGCCGGACTCTGCTTCTTGCCGGCCTTCGGTGGCTCCGGCGACTGCAGCGGCGGCAGTTCGGTGTGGTACGAGTCGTCGTTGGGTACGTGCGACCACTTGACCTCGTCGGTCTCCGGGCGCTCCTTCGGCGGCGCTTCGTGGGCGACGATTCCCGGTGCCTGGGACGCGGTGAGCGCGGCCATCGCGGCGACCGCGACCGCCGTGCCGCCGAGTCCGCGGCGCGTCGTGCCGGTGAACCTCATGCGTGCTCCCCTCTCCCCCCGGGTCACCGGGTGAACGTATCGATGGCGGAGATCCGCCAGGTGCCGCCGCGGCGAACGGCGTCCACGGCGAACATGGCCGCCGCGTAGGTCGTCTCGTCCGACTTACCGGTACGGGTGTTGCTCTGGTCGGCGAAGATCAGCAGCCGGGCCCGGTCGCCGTCCAGGAGTTCCACACCGCTGTCGGTGACGGTGGTGGTCAGCACGAGCTTCTGCTTCTGCCCCTGCGCCCGGACCTGGGCGAGCATGTCCTTGTGCTGCTGCACCGCCTTGCCGACCAGATGCGTACCGGCCGCCTGTTCGGACTTCTCGGGCGAGGCGTAGTCGTACGAGAAGACCGCGCCGACGGCGTCGGCGATCCGGCCCTTCACCTCACTGGTGCGGCTGATGTCGGTGAGCGCGGTGTTCTGCCGGGACGGGTCGTCGCGCAGGCTGCCGGCCGAGGCGAACGCCCAGGCGGAGAAGGCGCCGAGGAGCACGGTGAGGGCGCAGAGCACGGCGGGCAGCCGGACCCGGAGACGGGAGGGCCGTTCGCCCTTCGGTTCCTTCTTCTCCGGGGACGCTGCCGGACCGGCCCCGTCCCCGGCCTCGTCCTGCGCGGCCTCGTCGTCGGTGCCGGTGTCCTTCGCGGACGGGTCCAGCGCCGGTCCGTCGAGTGCGGTGTCCGGGGTCGCGGTCCCGCGGGCCGGGGCGGCGGCGCGCTCCGCGGCGACGGTGGCCAGGCGGCGCTGACGGTTGACGAGGTGACGGGTCGTCGACATGTCCGGTGGTCCTCTCGGTGGCGGGGTGGGAGTCGGTGGCGTCGGAGGCGGTCGGGTGACCTCGGACCGGGATGCGGACGCGGTCCGGCGAGCGCCTCTCAGCCGGCCGTGTTGCCGACGGGCGCCTGGCCGAGGGCGCTGAGCTTCCACCCCTCGGAGGTACGGCTGAGCCGGCCGAGCATCCGGCTCTCCTTCACCGCGGGCTTGCCCTTCGGCGCGGTCACGGTGACCCGTAGCGCCACCATCACTCCGGCCTTTCCGGCCCGGTCGTCCAGCTCGGTCACTGCCCCGGACAGGATCTGGGCCGTGCTGACCGTCTTCGCCTCCTGGATCTGCTTCACGAACGCGTCCCGCCCGTCGACGAGTTGCTGGTGCAGATCGCCGGTGGTGGAGTCCTCCCAGCTGTCGAGTCCCTTCGCCAGCTTCCGGTGGTCCAGCGTGTTCATGTTCTGCACGGCCTGCTCACCCGCCGCCAGTGCGTCGTCGCGCGCCTGCGCGTACGCCGCCGACTCGTCGTGCGCGGCCTCGTAGCGGGAGACTCCGCCCCAGGCCGCCGCGCCGGCCGCCACGACGGTCAGCCCGACCGCCGCCGCCATCAGCGGGTTCCTCGTGATCCGTACCCGTGCCATTGCTGTCTCTCCCCTGCCGGCCGATCCGTACCGAGTTGCGCGTGTGTGGGTACTGCTATCTGGAGGTGATCTCGACCACGGTCCAATGGCCGTCCCGCAGTTGGGCGGTGACGGAGAGCTGGGCGGCGGCGGTGGTGGCCGGCTTGCCCTCGCGCTCGTAGACCTGGTCGAGGAAGACCAGCAAGTGGGCGCTGTTCTCCGTCAGCCGGGTCACCCCGGCGCGCACGACATGGGTGGTGAGGGTCAGTTTCTGGTCGGCGGCCTGCTTCTCGACCTGGCCGAACAGGGCGGCGTACTGCTGGAGCGCCTTGCCTGCGAGCAGTTGCTTCGCCGACTCCTTGGTGACGGCGGTGGCCTGCGGGCTGTAGGAGAAGACCTTGCCGAGTGCGTTGCTGACATCGCCCGCGACCCGGGTGGTCGCCTCGCTGTCGGTCAGTGCGCGGTTGGCGGTGGCGGGGGTGTCGCGCAGCGCTCTGCCCTGGGCGAAGAGCGCTCCGCCGGCCACGAGGAGTGCGACGGCCAGGACCGCCGCCACGACGCGCGGCCACCGCCGGGCGGGGGCGGGCGGGTCCGGCTGCCCCTCGTCGGTGACGGCACCGGGCTCCGCCGCGGCCTCCTCGTGTTCCTCGACGTCCCGCGCGTCCACGTCGGTGCTCACGACCGCCGTCCCTCCCCGCTGTTTCATGCGCCGCTCCCGACCGGGATCGCGGTCAGCGCCTTGACCTTCCAGCCGTCCGCGGTCCGGGACAGTGTGGCCTCGAAGCGTTTGCGTTCGGTGCCGCTCCTTCCGGTGCGCGGGGTGACCTCGACATCGACGGTGGCGATCAGCTCCGCCGTCCCGGTCCGCTCGTCGAGCGCGGTGAGCGCCGCGTCGGTGACCTTCCCGTGGGCGGTGGCGCCGGCCCGGGTCAGCTCCTTCGCGTCCTTGCTCCGGGTGCGTGCGAGCTGGTCGTGGAGCGGCCCGGTCGAGGAGCCGAGCCAGCCGCCGAGCCCGGCGTCCACGGTCCGGGCGTCCTTGGCGTCGAGGCTGTTCAGCCGGGCGAGGTGGTGCCTGCCGTCGGCCAGCGCGGCATCGCGGCTCTTCGCGTACGCCAGGCCGTCGTCGCCGCGCGCCCGGGCGTACGACCAGCCGCCGAGGGCGCAGATCAGTACCGCGGCGAGC
The DNA here is from genome assembly GCF_040634135.1 of Streptomyces sp. NPDC007164. Classification (NCBI taxonomy): domain Bacteria; kingdom Bacillati; phylum Actinomycetota; class Actinomycetes; order Kitasatosporales; family Streptomycetaceae; genus Streptomyces; species Streptomyces sp. NPDC007164. The sequence continues at coordinate 89,476 of NZ_JBEYFB010000016.1, read as the reverse complement.
AGCGCCGCCCAGCCGGTCAGGGTTTTGGTCCGGGGCGTCATCGGCCGCCTTCCTGTCCGAGTCCCAGCAGTCCGGCCATGCCGTCGTCGGCGGCCGGGGCCCGGCCGGTGACGCCGAGCGCCCCCGGGAGCCGGTTCTCGGATCCGTTGCCCAGCAGCATCGAGCCGGGCCGGGCGGGCTCGGGCACGGCGCCGCCCTTCGGCGCGTTGGCGCTGCCGCGGACGTTGATGCCGGTGCCGGGCGAGGAGGTGCAGCGGGCCTTGGTGTTGACGGGCGGGCCGGCCGAGGTGTCCAGACCGCTGCGGTAGACGGTGCCGCCGTATCCGGCGGTGCAGGGCAGGGGTTCGAAGAAGGTGACCGACATGCCGAACCGGGCGCCCTTCTCGTCGATCGCGCTGGATCCGGCGGCGGCCACCGCGGGGAGTTTCACCAGGAGTTCCTCGATGCCGCGCTGGCGGGTGACGGCGACCTCGGAGGTGGTGAGGAGGTTGGCGACGACGACGCCGAAGCTCGGGTCGAGGTCCCGCAGCAGTCCGCTGATCTGTCCGGTCGCGTCGGGGGCGACCGCGATCAGCTTGCGCAGATCGGTGTCGGATCCCTTGAGCTGTGCGGCCAGTTCCGCGGCGCCGGAGGCGAAGCCCTTGAGTGCTTCGCCCTGTTCGGCCTGGGTGCGCAGCACGGTCCGGCCGTCGGCCATCAGCCGGGTGTTGACGGGCAGCGCGTCGTCGGCCGCCTGTACGAACTCGCTCCCGGTGTCCAGCAGTACCTGGAGGTCGTCGCCGCGGCCCTCGAACGCGGTGCCGAACTCGTCGACGACCGTGCGCAGGGATTCCAGGTCGACCGAGCCGGCCAGGTCGTTGACGCTGGTGAGGACGTTGGTGACGGGGGCGGGGACGGTGGTGTCGGCCTGGTCGATGACGGAGCCGTTCGCCAGGTACGGGCCCTCGGTGCGGGTGGGCCGCAGGTCGACGTACTGCTCGCCGACCGCGGAGAGGCTGGCGACGACGGCCTTGAGGCCGTCGGGGATCTTCGGGGCGTCCTTCTCGATGCGCAGTTCGGCCTCGACCCCGTCGTCGGTGAGTTCGATCGGCCCGACCCGGCCCACCGAGACTCCGCGGTAGGTGACGTTGGAGTGGGTGTACAGCCCTCCGGTGCGCGGGAGTTGGACCTTGACGGTGTAGTAGCTGCGCAGGCCGACGTAGTGGCCGAGGTCGGCGTACCGCACTCCGAGGTAGCCGAGTACGAGCACCGCGGTGATCAGGAAGGCGATGTTCTTGAGCCGGACGGCGAGGGTGATCATCGGCTGCTCCCGTTCGTGCCCGCCGTCGGTACCGCGGGGAGGGGCAGTGGCAGTGCCCGGCTGGTCGCGCCGGTACCGGTCCCGGTCTTCGGCGGGACCGCCGGGACGATCGGCGGGACGATCTGGGTGCCGGGCATGGCCGTCACATCCAGGTAGACGTTGAGGTAGTCGCCCTTCACCCCGCGCAGCACCTCGTCGGTGAAGGGGTAGGTGAGCAGCACCTGGAGGGAGTCGGGCAGGTCGCGGCCGGAGTCGGCGAGCGCCTTGAGGCTGGGGGCGAGGGCCTTGAGGTCGGCGATCATGTCGGCCTTGCTCTTGTTGACCGTGTCGACGGCCACGGTGGAGAGGGTGTCGAGCGAGCGCAGCATGGTGAGGAGCGAGCCGCGCTGTTTCTCCAGGACCTTCAGGCCGGGGCTCAGCCCGGTGAGGACCGTGCCGACGTCCTGTTTGCGGGTGGCGAGGGTGGCGGAGAGCCGGTTCACGCCGTCGAGGGCGTCGGTGATGTCCTTCTTGTGGTCGTCCAGGTCGGTGACGAGGGTGTTGACCCGGCCGAGCATGGAGCGGATCTGGGGTTCGCGGCCGGCGAGTGCCTTGTTCAGCTCGGTGGTGATGGTCTTGAGCTGGTTGACGCCACCGCCGTTGAGGAGCATCGACAGGGCGCCGAAGACCTCTTCGACCTCGGGGTTCCGGTTGGTCCGGGTCAGCGGGATGCGGTCTCCGTCGGCGAGTCTGCCCTGTGCGGTGCCGCGTGCCGGGGCGGCGAGCTGGATGTACTTCTCGCCGAGGAGGCTGGACTGTTCCAGGTGGGCGTAGGCGTTGGCGGGCAGTTCGACCTTGCCGTTGACGCGCATGGTGACCTTGGCGTTCCAGCTTCCGGAGCCCAGGGAGACCTTGGTGACCCGGCCGACGGCGACATCGTTGACCTTGACCGATGCCTGCGGGGCGAGGCTGAGCACGTCGGCGAATTCCGCGGTGATCTCGTACGGGTGGTCGCCGAGGTCGGCGCCGCCGGGCAGCGGCACCTGGTCGATCCCGGTGAACGACGGCAGGCCGGAGGCGGTGACGACGAGGGCCAGGCCGACGCCCACGGCCAGCACCGCGGCGATGCCGGTCGTGCGGGGCCCGGGTCTGCGCAGCGCACGGCTCATCGGTTCGCCCCCTTCTTTTCCGTGGCGGTCTTCGCCGGGGTGCCGTAGACGGTGCCGACGGCCGGGAGCGGCAGGGTGGGCAGCGCCTTGCGGCGTGCGCTGTCCACCGGGGTGAGGCCGGCGAGTCCGCTCGCCCCGGTGAGCGGTCCCATGGAGAGCTCGTTGAGGTTGGTGCGGCCGTTGAGGGTGCGGTTGACGGGGTCGTAGGCGTTGACGACATTGCCTGCGGCGAGCGGCAGCGTGTCCATCGACTCGGCGAGCGAGGCCCGCTGGTCGACCAGGGTCTGGGTGAGTGGCACCAGGGCGTCGACGTTCGCCTTCAGGGCGCCGCGGTTCTTCTGGATGAAGCCCTTGACCTGGCCGAGTGCGGTGCCGAGTTCCTTCAGCGCGGCGCCGAGGTTCTCCTTGTCGTCGGCGAGGAACCCGGTGACCGAGTTGAGCTGCTGTTCGGCGGCCCGCACGTTTCCGTCGTTGTCCTTCAGCATGGTGGTGAAGGTCTGGAGGTAGGACAGCGTGTCGAAGAGGTTGCCGCTGCTCGCGTCGAGGGTCTTGGTGGCCTTGCCGAACTGCTCGATGGAGTCCCCGATGGCCCTTCCGTTGCCGTCGAGGTTCTTGGCCCCGGTGTCCAGGAGTCCGGAGAGCGCGCCGTCGGCGTTGGCTCCTTCCGGGCCCAGCGCCTTGGAGAGCTCGGTGATGGAGTCGTACAGCTGGTCCACCTCGACGGGGGTGGCGTTGTTCGCGGCGGGCAGTACGGCGCCCGCCGCGAGTTCCGGTCCGCCGTCGTAGGCGGGGGCGAGCTGGACGTAGCGGTCGGCTACGAGGCTGGGGGCGACGACCACGGCGTGCGCGGCCCTGGGGACCTTGACGCCCTTGTCGACGCGCAGGATCACCTCGACCTCCTTGCCCCGGGGCGTGACCGATTCGACCCGGCCGACCCTGACGCCGAGGATCCGCAGGTCCGATCCGGCGTAGACGCCGGTGGCCTGGTCGAAGTAGGCGGTGACGGTGGTCGTTCCCCCGTCGTCCATGGCCATCACGCCGGTGGTGGCGGCGACGGCCACCACGGCGAGTCCGGCGCCGATGCCGACGATGCGCTTCATTCTCATGTCAGCGGCCGCCTTGCTGCTGGGGTGGCTTGCACTCGGCCCCGGCGGGGGTGCCCGCGGGCACGTACTCCTTCGGGACGACTCCGCAGACGTAGTTGTCGAACCAGCGGCCGCTGCCGAGGGTGTTGCCGACGAGCCGGCTGTACGAGCCGGCCAGCGAGAGCACCTTGTCGAGGCTCTTGCGGTTCTTGACCAGTACGGCGGTGACCCGGCCGAGTGAGTCCAGGGTGGGCTTCAGCTGCTTGTTGTTGTCCTTGACGAGGCCGGTGAGCTGGGTGCCCAGGTTCCGGGTGCCGGTGAGCAGCAGGTGGATGGAGTCGCGGCGGGCCTGGATCTCGCCGAGGAGCAGATTGCCGTCCTTCAGCAGGGTCTCGAAGCTGCTCTTCTTGTCGGCGAGCGTCTTGGTGAGCTGCTTGCTGCCCTTGAGGAGGGTGGCGAGTTCGGCGTCCCGTTCGGAGACGGTCTTCGAGAGGGCGGAGAGCCCTTCGGCCGCGCTCTTCACGTCGGGCGGGGAGTCCTTGAAGGTGGCGGAGATCGTCTCGAAGCTCTTGGCGAGCTGTGCGGTGTCGATCTCGCCGATGGTCTCGCCGAGTCCGTTGAACGCCTGGGTGACGTCGTACGGGGAGGTGGTGCGGCTCGCCCGGATGCGCTCGTCCGGGTCCTGCGGGGCGTTGCCCAGCGGGTCGACGGCGAGGTACTTCTCGCCGAGGAGGGTCTTGATGGCGATGCCCACGGTGGAGGAGTTGCCGATCCAGACGTCCTCGACCTTGAAGCCGACCTTCACCTTGGGGCCGTCGAGCGAGACTCCGGTGACTTCGCCGACCTTGACTCCGGCGACGCGCACCTCGTCGCCCTCGCTGAGTCCGGCGGACTCGGTGAAGTCGGCGCTGTAGGTGGTGCCGCCGCCGATGAGGGGCAGCGAGTCGACGCGGTAGGCGCCCAGGCCGACGAGGGCGAGGACGAGCAGTCCTACGACGGCCACGGCGACGGGGTTGCGTTCCCGTACGGGTTTGATCCTCATGACTGGCACCTCGGTTTCCTGACCTCGATGCCGGTGGGCGGGGCGCTGCCGTCCTCGGTGGTCACTCCGCCGACCTTGGCCTCGCAGAGGTAGAGGTTGAGCCATGAGCCGTACGAGGTGAGCCTGCTGATCGCCGCCATCTTGGCCGGGGTCTTCTGCAGGAAGTTCTCGATCTGCGGGGTGCCCTTGCCCAACTGGTCGCTCAGGCGCCCGAGTTGCCTGATGTCGCTCTTGAGTGGCGCCCGGCCGTCGTCGAGGAGGTCCGCGGTGACGGTGGTGAGCGCGCCCATGGCGGTGACGGCCCGGCCGAGCGGTTTGCGGTCGCCGGCGAATCCGGCGACGAGCTTCTGCAGGGTGACGACGAGGTCGTCGAATCCGGCCTCGCGGTCGTTGACGGTCTTCAGGACCGTGTTGAGGTTCTTGATCACCTCGCCGATCACCTTGTCCTTGGCGGCGACCGTGCCGGTCAGCGAGCCGACGTGCGAGAGGATGCTGTCCACGGTGCCGCCCTCGCCCTGGAGCACCTGGACGATGGAGCCGGCCAGCTGGTTGACGTCGGGCGGGGAGAGCCCTTCGAAGAGCGGCTGGAAGCCGTTGAAGAGCTGGGTGAGGTCGAGCGCCGGGATGGTGCGGGAGACCGGGATGGTCGCTCCGGCGGCGAAGCTCCGGCCGACCGGTCCGGCCCCCTGGTCGAGGTCGATGTAGCGCTGGCCGACCATGTTGAGGTACTTGATCGAGGCGCTCACCGACGCGGGGAGCGTGCGCCCCTTGCGGACGGCGAAGCCGACCTCGGCGAGCCTCTTGTCGGCCACCCGGATGGATTCGACCTGTCCGATCTTGACCCCGGCGATCCGGACGCTGTCGCCGACGACCAGTCCGGTGGCGTCGGTGAACCTGGCCTTGTACGAGGTGGTGTCGCCGACGCTCGTGTTGGCGATGGAGAGCGCCAGCACGGTGGTGGCCAGCACGGTCACCAGGATGAAGACGATGGACTTCGTGAGCGGAGCGGCGAGAGAGCGGCGCTTCACTTGAGCTTCACCTCCGCACCGCGGAAGGCCGGACCGATGAGCACGCTGCTCCAGTCGGGCAGGGTCTGCGGCTGGACTTTCAGTGAGGGAGCGACCAGCTCGTTGACGAGTTGGCTCTCCTGCGGGGAGTTGGGCATGCCGAGACCGGACTGCGGGCCCGACGGCGCGGGGCCGGCCGGCTGTTCGGCGGGGGCGGTGCCGGGTGCGGTGACCGGCGTCGCCGCGCGGGTGTCCGCGGTCGGTACGGCCTTGCCCACGTACGGCACGGAGTAGCAGTGCGGTCCGCCGGTCGCGTCGTAGACCGGGGTGTCCTTGCCGGGCACGTACTTGCCCTTGGACTTCACTGGCTTGATGGTGACGTGGAGTCCGGGCTTGTCGGTGCCCTTGCCGAGCGCCTTGTCCATGGCCGGGACGAAACCGGCCAGGGTGCGCAGGGTGCAGGGGAATTCGGCGGAGTACTTCGCCAGCAGTTCCAGCGTCGGCCTGCTCTCGGCGGAGAGCCGGATCAGGTTGTCCTTGTTCTCCCGCAGGAACGAGGTGAGGTCCTGGGCGGAGGCGGTCGTGGACCCGTACAGCCCGGCGAGCTGTGCCTGCTGTTCGGCGATGGTGCCGCTGGTGGTGGTGAAGTCGGTGAGTGCGTCGAGCACATCGGGCGCGGCGTCCCCGTACACCTTGCTCACCTTGACGAGTTCCTTGATGTCGGCGTTGAGCGTGGGGAGCTGGGGGTTGAACTTCGCCAGGTGGGCGTCGAGCGTGGCGAGAGTGTCGCCGAGCTTCTCGCCGCGTCCTTCGAGCGCCTGGGAGACCGCGCCGAGGGTGGCGGCGAGCTTCTCCGGCTTGACCGCGGTGAGCAGTGGCAGGACGTTGTCGAGGACTTCCTCCAGCTCGATGGCGTTGCTGGAGCGGTCCTGCGGGATGACGGATCCGGCCCGCAGCGGCTGGGTGGACGGCAGCTCGGGCGGTACGAGGGCGACGAAGCGTTCCCCGAAGAGTGTGGTGGGCAGCATCTGGGCGGTCACGTCGGCCGGGATCCGGTCGAGCTTGCCGGGGTCGATGGCCAGGGTGAGCCGGGCCCCGTCCCCGTCGGCCGCGATGTCGCGGACCTGGCCGACGACGACGCCGCGCAGCTTCACATCGGCGTTGTCGTGCATCTCGTTGCCGACGCTCGCGGTGCGTACGGTCACGGTGGCGTCGTCGGTGAAGTCCTTCCGGTACACCGAGACCGAGACCCAGACGAGCACGGCGGGCACGAGGAGGAAAGTGACTCCGGCGAGTCTGCGGCGGACGGTCTGCGTCCGGTGGGAGTTCATCAGCCGGCCACCTTCACCGTCGTGGTCGCGCCCCAGATGGCGAGGGAGAGGAAGAAGTCGGTGACGCTGATGAGCACGATGGCGTTGCGTACCGACCGCCCGACCGCGACCCCCACCCCGGCGGGCCCGCCGGTGGCGTGGAAGCCGTAGTAGCAGTGGGCGAGGATCACCATCACGCTGAAGATCAGCACCTTGAGCACCGACAGCAGCACGTCGTCCGGGGAGAGGAAGAGATTGAAGTAGTGGTCGTAGGTGCCCGCGGACTGCCCGTTGAACAGGACGGTGATGTAGCGGGAGGCGAGGTACGAGGAGAGCAGTCCGATCGCGTAGAGCGGGATGATCGCGACGACCCCGGCGATGATCCGGGTGGAGACGAGGTAGGGCATGGACCGGATCCCCATCGCCTCCAGTGCGTCGACCTCCTCGTTGATCCGCATCGCGCCGAGCTGGGCGGTGAAGCCGGCGCCGACGGTCGCGGAGAGCGCGAGTCCCGCGACCAGCGGGGCGATCTCGCGGGTGTTGAAATAGGCGGAGATGAAGCCGGTGAAGGCGGAGGTGCCGATCTGGTTGAGGGCGGCGTACCCCTGGAGGCCGACGACGGTGCCGGTGAACAGGGTCATCGCGACCATCACGCCGATGGTGCCGCCGATGACGCCGAGACCGCCGCTGCCGAAGGCCACTTCGGCCAGCAGCCGCTGGACCTCGCGCAGATAGCGCCGAAGGGTTCGCGGAACCCATACCAACGCGCGTACGTAGAAAGTGAGTTGTTCGCCGGATCGGTCCAGCCAGCTGAGCATCGACATCGGTCAGCTCCCCTTCGCGGGGACGATCTGGAGGTAGATCGCCGTGAGGACCGTGTTCACGAAGAACAGCAGCATGAAGGTGATGACGACGGACTGGTTGACCGCGTCGCCGACGCCCTTGGGGCCACCGCGCGGGTTGAGTCCGCGGTAGGCGGCGACGATGCCCGCGATGAAGCCGAAGATCAGTGCCTTGACCTCGCTGATGTACAGGTCGGGGAGCTGGGCGAGGGCGGAGAAGCTGGCCAGGTACGCGCCGGGGGTGCCGTGCTGGAGGATCACGTTGAAGAAGTAGCCGCCGAGCGTGCCGACGACGGAGACCAGTCCGTTCAGCAGCACGGCGACCAGCATGGTGGCGAGGACGCGTGGGACGACGAGGCGCTGGATGGGCGAAACGCCCATGACCTCCATCGCGTCGAGTTCCTCACGGATCTTCCGGGAGCCGAGGTCCGCGCAGATGGCCGAGCCCGCGGCGCCGGAGATCAGCAGGGCCACGATGATCGGACTGGCCTGCTGGATGACCGCGAGGACGCTGGCGCCGCCGGTGAACGACTGGGCGCCGAGCTGCTGGGTCAGCGAGCCGACCTGGAGGGCGATGACCGCGCCGAACGGGATCGAGACGAGCGCCGCGGGCAGGATGGTGACGCTGGCGACGAACCAGAACTGCTCGATGAACTCCCTTACCTGGAAGGGCCGTCGGAAGACCTCGCGGCTCACGGTCGCGGCGAGCGAGAACAGTTTCCCGGTCTCGCGCAGCGGGGAGAGCAGCCGGTTCGGGGGCTTCTGGGCCGGCTGCTTCGGCGCCGCCGCACCGGCCGCCTCGGTGGCCGGCGGCTCGGGGGGCAGTACCGGCATGGGGGCCGTCACGGGCGTCCACCGCCCGCGGCCGGGGTGTAGCTCTTCATGATGGCCGTGCGGGCCGCCTCGGGCAGCTGGCCCATCATCGACAGGACCCGTTCGCGGCGGCGCACGGCGGCCTGCCGTACGGGCATGCCGGGCGACGGCTCCAGCTGGGGTACGACGGTGCGCGGCCCGTTGGCGGAGCTGATGCCGACTCCGTACCCGTTCATCTCCTCGGCGGCGAGGGTGGCGGCGTCCTTCTCCTCGGCCATCCCGATGGGCCCTTCGCGGCGCCCGGCGAGGAACTGGGCGACCACGGGCACCTCGCTGGTGAGCAGCACCTCGCGCGGCCCGAAGGTGACGAGGTTGCGGCGGAACAGCATGCCCATGTTGTCCGGGACGGTGGCCGCGATGTCGAGGTTGTGGGTGACGATCAGCATCGTCGCGTCGATCTGCGCGTTGAGGTCGATGAGCAGCTGGGAGATGTACGCGGTGCGCACCGGGTCGAGTCCGGAGTCCGGTTCGTCGCAGAGAATGATCTGCGGGTCCAGGACCAGGGCGCGGGCGAGGCCGGCCCGCTTGCGCATCCCGCCGGAGATCTCGCCCGGCAGCTTGCCCTCGGCGCCGAGCAGGCCGACGATGTCGATCCGCTCCATGACGATCCGGCGGATCTCCGATTCCTTTTTGCGGGTGTGTTCACGCAGGGGGAAGGCGATGTTGTCGAAGAGCGACATCGATCCGAAGAGCGCGCCGTCCTGGAACATGAGCCCGAAGAGTTTACGGGTCTCCATGATCTCGCGTTCCGGGCTGTTCACCATGTCGACGCCATTGATGAGGACGCGTCCCTGCTCCGGCTTCAGCAGACCGATGATGGATTTCAGGAAGACGGTCTTTCCGGTGCCGGAAGGCCCGAGCATCACGCTCACCTCGCCGGCGGGCAGTGTAAGGGTGACGTCCTGCCAGATGTTCTGCTTGCCGAAGGACTTCGTGAGGCCCTCGACGACTACTTCGATTCCCATCGGCCCTCCTTCGAAGTTGTTGTGAACGAAGTCATCTGTCAGCGCTCCGGCTCTGAGAAATGCGTTGGCGGCTCGTCACACATGCACCAGGAGGCGCACGCTATGTCCGTCGAAACCGCCAGGACAAGCCGTTGAACAGCGGAAATCGACGAACCGGGCTCTCGGTGTGGATCATTTGTCACCGAGTGACAAAGCCGGATGCGGGCTTTGTCGAAATCTGCGCAAGGTTTCCGGCCCACGAACCGGGGCCCCGCGGCCGGCGAACCGGAGCCGCTGGGGCTCCAGAGGTACCGAACAGGCAGCAGCGGATACGTTTTCCCGCTGCTCAACGGGACGCTACGGCCCGGTAACCAGCCACCGCAATACCGGTTCGTAAACTTTTTGCACGCCATTCGACGGACTTTTTGTTTTTGTGAGCGAGTGAGTATTGCGCATCGCCCGTTTGTCGATGAGTGAGCCCTTCGGCACACCGGTATGCAAACGCCCGCCGCGCCCGGAAGAATGCGCCGGGCGGGGCGGGCGGCATCGCTGATCTCCGTACTCCGCGAAATGAGGTACCGGAGAGGTACCTACCGCGCCACTCCCGCGTGCCAGCTCTCCGAAAGCAGCCGGCCGGCATGGGGAGCCGCCGCACCGGGCAATGCCAGGCCCCCGGTGTACGTGGCCGCGTTGTTGAGCACCAGGTTGTTCTTTCCGGCCGCCGACGGCAGCGCCGTCTTCAGGTTGACCGCCCAGTTCAGCTCACCGAGGGTCAGGGGTCCGCAGCCGCTCACCCCGGGGACGGCGAAGCCCGCGTCGCCCTGCGCGTTTCCGGTCAGCTCGATGCGGTTGAGCGCACCGCCGGTGTTCGCCGTGCCGTTGGCGTCGAAGCGCTTGCTGCCGATGGCCGGCTGGGTGAGGTTCTTCGGGCGCAGCACGATCGGGTCGGACGTGGTCCCGATGTAGCACTTCGAACCCAGGAAGGGGTTCTCCAGATGGATGCGGACCGGGATGTCGACGATCGTCTTCCCGCTCTGCATCCCTGCGGCCACGTCGAAGTTCCTGGGCGTGCCGGCCGACTGCACGGTGGCGACGACCCGGTTGAGGCTGTTGTCCGTCAACTGCCTGCAGATGTCGCTGACCACCGGAATCCCGCTCGGGCACATGAGGCCGAGCAGGCCGCCGGGAATCTCCGTCGGCGCTCCCACGATCGCCCCGCCCGCGGGCGGCACGACCTTGGACTCGCCCGTCGCCGTGTTCCGTACGACGCCGAACTGGAGGTCGTTGGCACCGGTCGTCGCCAGGGTGTTGCCGAGCTTGATGGAGCCGCTCTCGGAGTGCGAGGCCACGCAGATCGCGATGTTCGTCTGTCCGTCCGCGGCCAGCATGGCCGGGTCGTCGACCGGGCACCGGGTGAAGGGCGCCCAGTTGCCGTTCATCTCCTGGGCGGAGGCGGCGCTCGCCGGCGAGGTGCTCAGCGGAATGCCGACGGCGACCGCCATCAGCGCGCCGAGGAGGGCGGGTCTGACGCTTTTCGGGGCAGCTCGCATGTTTGGTCCAGCCTTTCTGGTGGTCCGGGAGTCAGCGCTTGCGGAACAGCTCTCAGCGTTCGGGCTCGGGCTTCGGCGGCTCGGGACAGTTCGCCGGAACGCCTTCGACACACAGCGGGGACTGCATCATTTTCGTGTAGTTGGCTTTTCCGGAGACCGAGGCGGTGAAGAGGTTGTCGAGATCCTCCGTGACCCCGCATCCGGTGAACGGCGGCACATCCGCGTAGCCGGTCAGCGGCCCCCCGGTCTTCACCGTGTAGCCCTCGGGGCCGCCCACGCCGGACGCCCCCTTGCCGACCAGTTCCAGCGTCATCGGGCTCGCACTGCGGCAGTTGGGGCCGACGTCCAGCGGCTCCCCGTTGACCTCCACGTCGTAGAGGCGCGCACGCATGGGAGCGATGGCGGTCGTCGTCTCCTTGTACTTCTTGGTCTCCGGGTCGGGGGCCGAGTCGCCCAGCGTTCCGATGTCGATCCTGCCTTCGAGGATCAGTTCCACCTTCGCCGTCGTCGGCATGAAGCCGAAGGTGAGGAAGGTGGCCTCGGCCGGCGGCATCTGGGCCCTGCCCTTGTAGTCGAGCGTGCCGTCGGTGGTCAGCCAGCTCTTCACGCCCGTCGGGCATCTGAGGAAGGAGACGGACGTGTTCAGGTTGAGGCGAAGGTGTCCGGGGTCGTTGAGCTTGATCGCCCCGGCCAGTTTGTTGACGTTGGAGTATCCCGCCATGTAGCCGTGGGCCGGCTTGGGCACCTGCGGGAGCGGACCGGTCATGACCGTGCAGTCGGCGGGTGGCTGCACGCCCCCCGACGGCAGGTCCGCCGCCCGTCCGGCCTTCGCGCCGCCGGACCGGTCGGGGGTGGTGCCCCCGGACGGCTCGGGGGCGGCCCCTGAAGGCGGCGTGGTTCCGCTCTCCGGGGGAACGGTGACCGCGGCCAGTTCCGCGCTCTGGTCCGGATCGACCTTGCACGAGAAGGCCGGCGGGGGCGGCGCGTCCCCGGCGCCCTCCGCGGCGCGCGGGGCGAGGCCCACGTCCAGCTGCCCCAGGGCGAAGAGCACGTCGCCGCTGGATCTCGGCGTGATCGTCGGCACCTCGCCCGTCGCCCGGAGCGAGAGGTCGCCCGTGGCGGGGAGGGGGAGCTCCGGGATCTCCAGCCCTTGCCAGGGCACATCCGTCGACTCGCCCCGCTGCGAGACCTCGGTCAGCATCCGCGCGGATCCCGAGACGGCCACCGGTTCGGCCCCCGGCGACGCGGAGAGAACGGAACGCGGGAGCTCGAAGGAGAGCGCCACGTCCCGGAGCCGGATCGCCGTCCCGATGCTCGTGGTCACCGGCAGCTCCGCCGCGATGTGCACCGCGACCGGCTGCGCGCCGGAGGGAAGGTCACAGGTGTAGGCGACGTCCGCCTCGGCGGTCCGGGTGTCGGTCGCGGCTCCCGTTCCCGGCATGAATCCCGCCACGAGCGTCACCGCACCGACTGCGGCGATGCGCGCGGCGCGCCGCGGGTCCGTGGTCCTTGTTCTCATCTCGGCCTACCTGCCGTCGTCTCGGTGCTCGGCACTCGTGCGTGTTGCGGAGGGACCTGCCGACGGCGGGCCGCGGAGAGGAGGTGAAACTCCGCTCCGCGGCCCTTCCTTGCCACCGGCTCCGGTCCGGTTACGGCGAGGTGATGGTGAGCGGCGCAGCGACCTTGTACGTCGCGTCGAACGTCGCCGAGTCACCCGCGTTGAGCAGCCCCGAGCAGTTGTCGGCGCTGTTGACCTTCAGGCCGGTGCCGGTGTTGATGTCGAGTTCACCAGTGGCGTTGTTGTACGTCACGTTGCTCACGGACCCGGAGATCACGGCCTTGCAGGTGCCGAGGATGGTGTCACCGGTCAGGTTGACCTTGACCCCGGACAGGCTTCCCGAGGTGATGCCACCGCTGTAGCTGCTCGCGTCGATGCTGATGACGGCACCCGATGCGAGTGAGGCCGTGAAGTTCGAGCCGAGCGGTCCCGGGCACGGGCTGGCCGTGGAGCCCCAGGCGGCGGCGGTGATCTTCGCGATGCCGACGCCGGTGGAGTACGTGCCGCTCGGAGCGGTGCCACTGGCAGTACCCACCGAGCAGTCCACCTGCTGGCTGGTGTTGGTGTCGACCAGGGTCGCCACCGTGCCCGCCTTGAGCTGGGCCGTGAAGGTGCCGTTCGCGTTGGGGTTGACCACGGTCCACTGCGCGAGGGCGGTGGCCGAGGCCGACGTGGCGGCGAAGCCGAACGCGGCTGCGGCGACGGTCGTGGCGAACAATGCTCGTCTGAGGGTGTTTCTCACGGAACTTACCTCCGGGAAGTGGAGTTGGACGTACCCGATTACCTCGCACCACGCCCTGGGAATGGGCCCGGCACAAGGGCGGCTCACATCGTGGAACGCAGAAGTCGATGGACTCGACTGCGTGATCGAACTCCGTGCGGATCGAACGTTACGAGCCAGTAGCCCAACGCGGCAATACCCGGCGCAGAAAATCCCCGCGCCTCTCAGCAAAAGCATTCTGCCTTAGCGACAACTCAGCAGATCGCCGCGATTTTCTATACGAAAGTGAGTAGTTACGGCCGTGTCATGCGCCCCGGCCCCCGCCGGACACTCATCCCAGGCGCAGTCACCGTCGGCGGGCCGGCCCGCCGACCGGCCACATACCCGCCGGTAAGATCGTCGGGACCTCGGCCGAATGACGCCCCGGCACCCCGCGTCCACCGCGCGGTCCAACCCCCGCCGGGCGTCGCGGAACACCGCCCCGGACCGCGGAACACACCACCACCGGCGAACCGCCGGCGAATTATCCATTCCGGCCGACCGGTTTTGACATTTACCCGCCGTCGCCAGAGGATTCCCCTTCCCCGAATAGCACGTTCCCCTTGTAATTCCGCAGCCCGAGAGGCTGCAAATGACCGCGCCCCGCCACGGTCACAGCACTCCGGGAAGACGCACATCAGCGGCACGAATCCGCACCAATCACCCGGGCCGAAATCCGTTACCCACGGTTACTTTCTTGTTGCCGGGAGAGTGGATGTCCGAAAAACATTGTCCTGAAGTGAGCACTGGCGTCCCACCTGCACCGAAGCCCCACAACGGGGCCGAGATATGTGCCCCTTGCACTTCGATCTTGTCCAAGTAGTGGGCACAACCGCTCACTTGGTCTATCTTCATCGCGAACTTGGTACGCACCTGTCGGTTCGTGGGAGCGCTTTCCCCACCGCCCGTCCCCCCACCGGGCGCCGGAGAGCAGGGGGGACTGTCATGCCTGAACTCATTCAGCCGTTGGACACGGGGGATCCACTGGGGCCGCTCCCCCAGGAATTCGCCGCCATCATGCGGCCGGAACTGCCGAGCCTGATCAAGGAGATCGGCGTCGAGGTGACCCGGGCCTACCCGGAATACGCCAGACTGCTCGACGGCCCCAACGGACAGACCATCAGGGTCGGCGTGGAGCAGAGTCTCTCCTCCTTCGTGGACCTGGTCGCCGAGCCGTCCGCATCGACCTCGCTGCGCGACGACATGTGCCGCCGCTTCGGGCGTTTCGAGGCGTACGAAGGCCGCACGATGGAGACGCTCCAGGGCGCCTACCGCCTCGGGGCCCGGGTAGCGCTGCGCCGGGCCAAGAAGGTCGGCCGGAGTCACAACTTCTCGCCGGCCCTCATGCTCAGTTTCGCCGACGCGCTCTTCACCTACATCGACGAGCTCGAATCCCTCTCCCGGGAGGGCTTCCTGGAGGTGCAGTCGCAGACCGGCGAACAGACCGAGGCCATGCGCCGGCGTCTGCTGCACCTGATCCTCGCCGGACGCCCCTCGCCCCGTACCGCCATCGCCGAACTGTGCGAACAGACCGGATGGGCGCTGCCCGACGAGGTCACCCTGGTCGCCGTCCGCTCCCCCGCCGCCCTGGACCGGGCCGTGGCCGACCGCGATCTGCTGGCCGATCTCAGCGCACCGCAACCGCACTTATTGATTCCCGGAGCTTTCGACGACGCCCGAAGACACATGCTGGACGAGGCACTCCTCGGCACCCACGCCGCGATCGGCCTGACCGTGCCCATCGCCCTGGCCTCGGACTCGATCCGCTGGGCCCGGCGCGTACTCGAACTCGTCGACACGAACATCATCGACGACGCACCGGTCGTCCTCTGCGAGAACCACCTCATCACCCTGTGGCTGCTCTCCGACCCGGTGCTGGTCGACCAGCTCGCCCAGCGCGAACTGGCCCCCATCTCCGGAATCAGCGCCACCCGCCGGGAACGGCTGGTCGAGACCCTGCGGATCTGGCTGGACACCCGGGGCACCGCGGCCCACATGGGCGAGTTGCTCGATGTCCATCCGCAGACGGTCCGCTACCGGATGCGCAACCTGGAGTCCATCTTCGGCGAGCAACTGACCGATCCCGAGAGCCGGTTCTCCACCGAGGCCGTGCTGCGGGCGCTCCAACTGCGGGCCCGCGGCGACGAAACACCGCTCTGAGTCGGCTTCCGGCCGGATCACGGTCCTCACCACGAGTCAACTTACTTACGGGTAAGGCGAAATAGACGGTCACTCTCAAACGGTTGCCACACGGAGACGTTCTCAACGAGAAACCCGGAACCGCGTCCCGTACATATGGAGAAGCCGGCCGCCGCACCCGGCGGCCGAACCCAGAACCACCTCCTGGCCGACCATTCCGAGAGGGATCCCCCCATGACCGCCTCGCACCTCCTCGTCCCCGTGCCGATTCCGGACCGGGTCGCCGCGCTGATCGGATCCTGCATCCCGCCGCACATCCTCCAGGCGGAATTCGACGCCGACTGCGCCGCGCGCGAGGTACGCAGGTTCCGCGGTCCGCGGCTCTGCGACGAGGACCGGGCCGACCGCGAGCAGGCGCTCTCCGACCTGGCCCGCGTCAACAAGATCCTCGCCGCGCACCACCCCCGGCTCGCGGTGCGCCCCGGCAGCCCCTGGTGACGCCCCCGCACGGCACCCGTCTTGCGAAGGGGCGGCCCGGCACCTACCTTACTCAAAAGTAAGTTTACTTCGGAGTAAGGAACTGGTGTGGCCGACAACAGCAGCGGCAACCTCACCGCCGAACTGGCCGGACTCGACTTCGCGGCCGTCTCCGCCGAGGAGTTCGCCCGGATCGTCAAGGGCCTGTCCGCCAAGGAACTGGGCGAGATCATGCACGGCGAGCTGCGCTCCCGGGTGCTCGGCGAGGTCTTCGGCCGGATGAAGCAGCAGTTCCGCCCGGAGGCGGCGGGCGCGCTGACCGCACTGATCCGCTGGAAGATAACCGGCGACAGCGAGGTGGTCTACGAGACCTCGATCGACAAGGGCACCTGCACGGTCGGCGAGGGCCGGTCCGGGGCCGAACCGCGCACGACGCTGGTGATGGCGGACGCCGAGTTCCTCAAGCTGGTCTCCGGCAACGGCAATCCGGTGACCATGTTCATGATGCGCAAGCTGAAGATCGCCGGCGATGTCGGCCTCGCGGCGGGACTGACCCGCTACTTCGACATCCCGAAGGCCTGATCCCATGAGTTGTTTCTCCCTCGCCCTCACCGAGGAGCAGCAGGATCTGCGGGACTGGGTGCACGGCTTCGCCTCCCGGGTCGTCCGGCCCGCGGCCGCCGAGTGGGACGCCCGGGAAGAGACCCCGTGGCCCGTCATCCAGGAGGCCGCCCGGATCGGGCTGTACGGTTTCGAATCCCTCGCGGACATGTACGGCGACCCCACCGGGCTCTCCCTCCAGATAGCCAACGAGGAGCTGTTCTGGGGCGATGCCGGGATCGGCATGGCGCTGTTCGGCACCTCGCTCGCCGTCGCCGGGATCTTCGCCTCCGGCACTCCGGACCAGCTCGCCGAGTGGGTGCCGCAGTGCTACGGCGACGAGGACGACCCGAAGGTCGCCGCGTTCTGCGTCTCCGAGCCCCAGGCCGGCTCCGACGTCTCCGGGATGACCACCCGGGCCCGTTACGACGAGGCCCGTGACGAGTGGGTGCTCACCGGCCAGAAGGCCTGGATCACCAACGGCGGGATCGCCGGGGTCCATGTGGTCGTCGCCTCGGTCGACCCGGCTCTGGGGGCCCGCGGCCAGGCCGCGTTCATCGTGCCGCCCGCCACGAAGGGCCTCGCGGCGAGCCGGACCTTCAAGAAGCTGGGCCTGCGCGCCTCGCACACGGCGGACGTGTTCCTGGACGGCGTACGCGTACCCGGGCACTGTCTGCTCGGCGGCAGGGAGAAGCTGGACGCCCGGCTGGCCCGGGCCCGCGAGGGCACCAACGCCAAGGGGCAGGCGGCGATGGCCACCTTCGAGGTCAGCCGCCCGACGGTCGGCGCCCAGGCACTGGGCATCGCGCGCGCCGCGTACGAGTACGCGCTGGAGTACGCCGGTGAGCGGGAGGCGTTCGGCCGTCCGGTCATCGAGAACCAGTCGATCGCGTTCGCGCTGGCCGACATCCGTACCGAGATCGAGGCCGTGCGGCTGCTGATCTGGCAGGCCGCCTGGATGGCCCGCAACGACCGGACCTTCGACGCCGGACAGGGCTCCATGTCCAAGCTGCGCGCGGGCGAACTCGCCGTGGCGGCGACCGAGAAGGCGGTCCAGATCCTGGGCGGCGCCGGGTACAGCCGGGAGCATCCCGTGGAGCGGATGTACCGCGACGCCAAGATCTACACGATCTTCGAGGGTACGAGCGAGATCCAGCGGCTGGTCATCGCACGGGCGATCTCCGGTCGCCACATCCGCTGCCGCCGCGTCCCGCCGGCCCTTCCAGCTCGGGTGCCCCGGTCTCAGCCGGCGACCGGGGTGAACCGGACCGGCAGCGACCGCGGGCCCCGGGTGAAGACGCCCTGCTCGCCGGGGGTGAATCCGTCGGCGAGCCGCAGACCGGGCATCGCGTCGAGCAGTTGGTTCGCCCCCGTCTCCACCTCCGCCCTGGCCAGCAGCGCACCGACGCAGAAGTGCCTGCCGAGGGCGAACGCCAGATGGTCGGCGGCCGCCGAGAAAGCGGTGGTGCCGGTCAGGTCGGAGCGGAAGATGTCGAACCGGTCGGGCTCCCGGTAGCGCGACCCGTCACGGTTGGCCGAGCCGATCAGACAGGTGACGGTGGCCCCCGCCGGGACCGTACCGCCGCTGAGCTCCACCTCCTTCGCGGTCTGACGCATGATCATGTGCACCGGCGGGGTATGGCGCAGGGTCTCGGCGAAGGCCCGGTCGATGAGGCTCCGGTCCTCCCGTACCGCGGCGAGCTGCTCGGGGTGGGTGAGCAGATTGGCGAAGACGGAGGCGATGGCCTTGTCGGTGGTCTCGCCGCCCGCCGCGAGCAGCAGGCTGCAGAACGCCTTGATGTCCTCGTCGCTCATCCGCACCCCGTCGACCTCGGCGGCGCAGAGCGCGGAGAGCAGGTCGTCGCCCGGCTCGTCCCGGCGTCGCCGGATGACCGGGATCATGTACTCGGCGAACTCCCGGCGGGTCCGCTCGCCGGCCGCGGCCACCTCCGGGTCGCCCGCCAGATTGCCGAGGAAGGCGATGACGGTGGTGTACCAGCCGTGGAAACGGTCGTGGTCCGCCCGGTCCAGGCCGAGCATGTCGGCGATGACGAGGACCGGGAAGCGGGTCGCGAAGGCGTCGACGAGATCGGCCTCGCCGGTGTGCCGGAAGGCGTCGATCAGCTCGCGTGCGTTGCGCTCGATGACCGGCAGGAACTTCTCCTGGAGGTCCGTGCCCCGGAAGGCCGGGGCGACCAGGGCCCGGCGGACGGCGTGCTCGCGGCCGCTCAGCTGGAGGATCGTCCTGCCGTGGACGGGTTCGATCTGCCAGTCGTAGTTCTCGGTGGTGAACTCCCCCGCCCGGTCCTTGAACACCCGCTCCACGTCCTCGTACCGGGAGATGAGGTAACTGTTCGTGGCCTCGTGCCGGATCAGCGGCGCGCTCTCCCGCATGATCCGGTACGCCCCGTAGGGATCGGCCGCGAAGGCGGGCGAGAGAATGTCGGGCAGGGACGGCGATTGCGGTGCGACCGGCTCGTACGGGGCAGGCGTCATGACGCTCCAGGGTCGTGAACGGGCAATACCGTCAAGGCTATTGACCAGCCCTCCGCCGACACACCCCCTGGGAGAACGCCATGCCCGCCGGTTCGCGACCGTCCGTCCTGTTCGTCACCGACCTCGCCTACGAGGCGCGGGGCCGGCGCTACTGCGACGAGGACATCAGGCTGACCTCGCGGCTTCGGGAGGAGTTCGATGTCGCGCTCTGTCACCCCCGGGACGCCGCCGCGCTGCTGGACGGTTTCGACACGGTCGTCATACGCAACAGCGGTCCGGTGCTCCACTACCAGGAGGCGTACGACGCGTTCCGCGCCCGGGCGCGGGAGCTGGGCACCCGGGTCTACAACCCGCTGCACGGCCGCGGCGACATGGCGGGCAAGCAGTATCTGGTCGATCTGAGCCGGGCCGGTCATCCGGTGATCCCCACCGTGGACCGGGCGGCCGATCTGGGGACGCTGCCCGAGGCCCCCGAGTACGTGGTCAAGCCGAAGCTGGGAGCCGACTCGGCCGGGCTGAGGTTCGTACGGGAGGCCGCGCTGCCGGAGGGCGAGGACGGCACGCTCCTCGTCCAGCCCCGGATCGACTTCCGCTACGAGGTGTCCTTCTACTTCATCGACCACGACTTCCAGTACGCGCTGTACGCCCCGGACCCGGAGCGGCGGTGGGTGCTGGAGCCGTACGCGCCGGACTCGGCCGATCTGGCGTTCGCCCGCGGCTTCGTGGAGTGGAACAGCCTCGACCACGGCATCCAGCGGGTCGACGCCTGCCGGACCGCGCGGGGCGAGCTGCTGCTCGTCGAGTTGGAGGACCTCAATCCGTATCTGTCGCTGGACCGGGTGGCGGAGCCCGTACAGGAGGCGTTCGTGACCCGGATGAAGGCCTCCCTGCGGGATCTGACGGCCTGACGACCCGTCCGGCCGTCCCCCACATGCGGGAGGGACGGGGCGGTGTGAAGGTGCAAGCGTGACCACTGCCAGCGAGACCGCGACCGTCGCGCAGAGTGCCGCCGCGCCACCCGTACTCGATCCGCGCCGCCGGAACATCGTCTTCGCGACGATCGTGCTGGGAATCCTGCTGGCCGCCCTGGACCAGACGATCGTCGGCACCGCGCTGCCGACGATCGTCTCGGATCTGGGCGGCGCCGCCCATATGTCCTGGGTGGTGACCGCGTATCTGCTCGCCGAGACCGTGGCGACGGTCCTGGTGGGGAAGTTCGGCGACCTGTTCGGCCGGAAGATCATCTTCCAGCTGTCGGCGATCATCTTCATCACCGGCTCCTTCCTCTGCGGTCTCGCGACCAACATGACGCTGCTGATCGTCTGGCGCGGGTTGCAGGGCATCGGGGCCGGCGGGCTGATGGTCACCTCGATGGCGCTGATCGCCGATGTGATCCCGTTGCGCGAACGCGGCAAGTACCAGGGCGCGATCGGCGCGGTCTTCGGGGTGTCGACGGTGATCGGGCCGCTGCTCGGCGGGCTCTTCACCGACCATCTGAGCTGGCGCTGGGCGTTCTACGTCAATGTGCCGATCGCGATCGTGGTGGTCGTCGCCGCGGCCCGGACGATCCCCTCGGTGAAGGCCGCGGGCAGACCCGTCATCGACTATCTGGGCATCGCGATGGTCACGGTCGGGGCGAGCGCGCTGATCCTGGCGACGAGCTGGGGCGGCAACGAGTACGCGTGGGGCTCGCCCGTCATCCTCGGCCTCTTCGCGGGCGGCCTCGTCGCGCTGGCGCTCTTCTGCCTCGTGGAGTTCCGGGCGCAGGAACCGATGCTGCCGATGCGGCTCTTCCGGAATCCGGTGTTCACCGTCTGCTCGGTCCTGAGCTTCATCGTGGGCTTCGCGATGCTCGGAGCGATGATCTTCCTGCCGACCTATCTGCAGTACGTGGACGGGGACTCGGCGACCCTGTCCGGTGTGCGGACGCTGCCGATGGTCCTCGGGCTGCTGGTCGCCTCGATCTTCAGCGGCAACGTGGTCTCCAAGACGGGCCAGTACCGGATGTTCCCCATCGTGGGCTCGCTGATCATGGCGGTGGGGCTGTATCTGCTCTCCCGGATGGGCCCCGGCACCGGGGTGTGGCTGGAGTCGCTGTACATGCTGGTGCTCGGGGTCGGCATCGGTCTGGCCATGCAGGTCCTGACGATCGCCGTGCAGAACACGGTGGACTACGCGGACCTGGGTACGGCGACGTCGGGCGTGACGTTCTTCCGTACGCTCGGCAGTTCTTTCGGCACGGCGGTCTTCGGCACGATCTACGCCAACGCGCTGAAGCCCAATCTGACCGACGGTGTCGCCGCGGCGGCGCGGGCCGGCGGTGATCCAGCGGTGCTGGCGAAGGCGGCGCAGAGCCCGGCGGGGCTGCACGCGCTGCCCGCCGCGCAGTCCGCGCCGCTGGCCCAGGCGTACGCGGACACGCTGCACACCGTGTTCCTGTGGACGGTGCCGGTCGCGGTGCTGGGGTTCTTCGTCGCGCTCTTCCTGAAGCAGGTGCAGCTGCGGGACACGGCCCGGGTCGGCTCGACGGACATGGGCGAGGGCTTCGCGCAGCCGGGCACCGGCGACTCGGCCAAGCTCCTCGAATTCGCCGTGGCCAAGATCCTGCACGGGGCGGGCCCCGACACGGCCCGGCGGATCATCGCGGATTCGGACACCCGGCTGGACATGGCGGGTGCCTGGGCGGTGATGCAGGTCGAGCTGTTCACCCGCATGGTCGGCCACGCGGGTCTGCGGCTCATCGCGACCCGGCACCGGCTGCCGCCCGAGGTGCTGGTGCCGGTCTTCGACCGGATGATCGAGGAGGGCTATCTCACCGGCGACGGTCGTGTGTTCACGCACACCGCCGCCGGGAGCCGGGAGGCGGCGGCGATCACCGACGCCTGGGCGCGGTGGCTGGGTGAGCGGCTGGACGAGCACGGGAAGCGGGTGGACGACCGGCAGCTGCGGGCCGCGGTGGACGTGATCGCCAAACGGCTGCTGGCGGAGGACCTGGCACAGGAGCTGTCACCGGAGAAGGCTCTGTCGGGAACGGCGTCCTGACCGGCTCCGGCCGCGACACCCGCGGGTGTCAGTCGACGAAGACCGCTGTCGCGTACACCCAGGCGCCGTCGTGCCGGACGAAGCGGCTCTTCTCGTGGAGCGAGTCCGGCCGCCCGTCGTCCGTGAAGTGCGCGCGGAAGGTGACGGTGCCCGTGGTGTGGAACGGACTGCCGTCGGTCGTCTCCAGGACCTCCAGGCGCACCCATCGCATCCCGGGGTCGAAATCGACGGAAGGCGGCCGGGTGTCCGGGTGCCAGGTGCGCAGCAGATACGCCTCGTCCCGGACGACGAAGGCGGCGTACCGGGAGCGCATCAGCGACTCGCAGGTCGGCGCGGCCGCGGTCCCGGAGTGCAGCCGGCCGCAGCAGTGGGCGTAGGTCGCGGGCAGGCCGCACGGGCACGGCGATTCCGCGGTGACCGCGGGGATGCGTGCTGCGGCGGGGGCGGGCCGTCCCGGTCGTTTTGTGCGTCGTGACATGCGTCCATTGTGACCTGCGGCGGGACCGGCTCAGAGGGCCGGGGTGAACCGGCGGCGGTACTCGCCGGGGGTCAGTCCGGTACTGCGCCGGAAGTGGGTCCGCAGGTTGGTCGCCGTACCGAGTCCGCTGGCCCGGGCGACCACGTCGAGGCGCTCCTCGCCGCGCTCCAGCAGCCGCCGGGCGAGTGTGATCCGGCGTTCGGTCAGCCAGCCGAGCGGGGTCGTGCCGAGCTGTGCGCGGAAGCGGCGGTGCAGGGTGGCCGGGCTGACGGCGGCGCGGGCGGCGAGGCCGGTCACCGTGAGGTCCGAGCCGAGGCGTTCCTCGGCCCAGGCGAGGAGCGGGCCCAGCGAGGTGTCGGGGACGTCGGGCAGCGGGTGCTCGACGAACTGGCGCTGGCCACCGTCGCGGTGCACGCCGAAGACCAGCCGGCGGCTCACGGCCGCCGCGATCTCGGCGCCGTGGTCCGTGCGGATGATGTGGAGTCCGGTGTCGAGGGCGGCGGCGCTCCCGGCCGCGGTGATGATCCGGCCCTCGTCGACGAAGAGCACGTCGGGGTCGAGCCGGACCAGCGGGTGGCGGGCGGCGAATTCCTCGGCCCAGCGCCAGTGGGTGGTGGCCCGCCGGCCGTCCAGCACCCCGGCGGCGGCGAGCGTGAAGGCCCCGGTGCAGAAGCTGACCAGCCTGGCGCCCCGGGCGTCGGCACGCCTGATCGCGTCGAGGACGGCCGGGTCGGGTGCGGTGCCGGGGTCCGGGCGGTTGGGGACGATGACGGTGTCGGCGCGGTCGACGGCTTCGAGTCCCGCGACGCCGGAGAGCTGGAAGAAGCCGTGGTGCATGCGCACGGTCGGGGTCCCGGCGCAGAGCTCGAACGCGTACCAGGGCACGGGCAGCTCGGGACGGCGCAGCCCGAAGAGTTCGGTGGCGACACCCATCTCGAAGGGGTTGGAACCGGCCGACACGATCATGGCGACCCGGTGCGAGGAATCTTGCGTCATGTGCGATTCCTAGCACTCGACGGGTGCGGACACCACGCCGAGAATGGGGATCATGAGCGATGACACGACGAAGAACAGCCCCGGACCGGTCCTGCTGAGCGATGCGCTCGACACCTTCGAGACGCTGTGGAGTCCGCGGATCGTGACCCGCGTCAACGACTACGACGTGCGGCTCGCCAAGGTCCGCGGCGAGCATGTGTGGCACGTCCACGAGGACACCGACGAGTTCTTCCAGGTGCTCGACGGCGCCCTGGACATCCACCTGCGCGAGGCGGACGGGGAGCGGACCGTCACCCTCGGCCGGGGCGCGGTGTTCGTCGTCCCGCGCGGCACCTGGCACAAGCCGCACTCCGCCGAGGGGGCCTCACTGCTGCTGTTCGAGCCGTCGGGTACGTCGACGGTGGGCGACCGGCACGACGAGGTTCCCGGCCATGTGGACGCGACGACCGGCCATGAGCTGGGGAGCTGAAGGGGCTGGCGCCTGCCTGGTCCGGCGCTGCGCCGGAGCCGGTGGTGGCCAGGACCTCCTGGTCCGGAACGGCCCGGAACCGGCCGGACCAGGAGGGTGCGGCGTCGGTCAGGGCTTGCGGGCGACGCCCGCGTAGCCGGGGATCGGCTCGTCGCCGGGGACCTCGACGACCTCGCCGAGCTCGGGGTGCCAGTCCGCGGAGAGCGAGACGCCGGGCTCGACCAGTTCGAGCCCGGCGAAGAACGTGGTGAACTCGGCGTGGGAGCGCAGGCGCAGCGTCATCCCCCGGGCCCGGTACATGGCGGACGCCTCCGCCGCGCGCTCGGGGTCGAAGTCCCCGGTGGTGTGCGAGAGCACCAGGTAGCTGCCGGGGGCGAGCCGTTCGACGAGGCGGTCGACGAGTTCGGCCGCGCCGTCCTCGTCGTCCAGGAAGTGCAGCAGGGCGAGCAGCGACAGGGCGACCGGCCGGTCGAAGTCCAGTACCCGGCCGGCCTCTTCGAGGATGGCTTCCGGCTTGCGGGCGTCGGCCTGGATGTACTCGGTGGCGCCCTGCGAGGTGGAGCGCAGCAGGGCCGCCGCGTGGGCGAGGACGATCGGGTCGTTGTCGCAGTAGATGATGCGCGCGTCCGGGGCGGTCCGCTGGGCGATCTGGTGGAGGTTCGGCTCGGTCGGTATGCCGGTGCCGATGTCCAGGAACTGGCGGACGCCGTTCTCGGCGAGCCATCGGGTGGCCCGGTGCATGAAGGCGCGGTTCACCCGGGCCATGTCCCGCCCCCGTGCGTCGAGGGCGAGCAGCTGACGGGCCATCTCCTCGTCGACCGGGTAGTTGTCCTTGCCGCCGAGGAACCAGTCGTACATCCGGGCGGGATGCGGCTTGGTGGTGTCGATCTCGATGGCTCGGGGGTCGTGCCCGGTCATAGCGCGCTCCATGGGTCCAGAGGTCGGCGAACAACAAGAGTCTGGGGCCGGGACGGCCCCGGCGCTGCGGATTCGGGCAGGAAGGCCGGTCCGGGTGCGGGGCCGGCCCGCCCGGGAGGCCGCGGAATCAGGTGAGCAGGAAGTCCGCCTGGCCGGACTTGGCGCCCTGGATGAAGGCGGCGATCTCGCGCGGGGAGTAGATCAGGGCCGGGCCGTCGGGATCGGCGGACTGGCGTACGGCGATTCTGCCGTCGGACAGCTTCATCGCTTCGACGCAATTGCCTCCGTTCCCACCGCTCCACGGCTTGTGCCAGCCCTCGGAGCCGAGTTCGGCGGCCGGCATGCCGTTGTATATGGGATCCATCACAGCTCCTTGCGGAAGTCCCGGAGGATTTCCTTCGTGCGTTGTGCAGTTGCGGCCTGAGCCGCCATGCGGTCCATGACTTCGAGGTAGGAGGCCACCTCGGGGCGCGCGTCGAAGTAGACGGCACCGGTCAGGTACTCGCTGTAGACCATGTCGGGGAGTTCGGGGACGCCGAAGCGGAAGAGGACGAAGGGGCCGTAGGTGCCCGGGTGGTGTCCCGTCGAGAACTCGGCGATCTGCAGCGTCACATGCGGCAGCTCGGTCGCTTCGAGCAGCCGGTCGATCTGTTCCCGCATGGCCTCGACGCTGCCGACGGGACGGCGCAGCACCGTCTCGTCCATCACCACCCACAGCTTCGGGGCGTCCGGCCGTGTCAGCAGGGACTGGCGCTGCATCCGCAGCGCCACATGGCGCTCTATGTCCTCGGGTCTGGTCTGGCCCACGGCTCCGGTGCGCATCACCGAGCGCGCGTAGTCCTCGGTCTGCAGCAGTCCGGGGACGAAATGCGGCTCGTACATGCGCAGGAGGCTCGCGGCGCCCTCCAGGCTGACGTACATGCTGAACCAGTCGGGCAGCACGTCGTGGAACCGCTGCCACCAGCCGGGCTTGTTGGCCTCCTCGGCGAGCTCCACGAAGGCGTCGGCCTCGCAGTCGGAGACCCCGTAGGCCTTCAGCAGCATCTGTACATAAGGGATCTTGAGAGCGACCTCGGCGGTCTCCATCCTGCGTATCGTCGCAGGTGCGACCCGCAGCACCTTGGCAGCCTGGTCACGGCTCAGGCCGACACGCTCCCGCAGATCCTGCAGGCGCTTGCCGAGAACGACCTGACCCACGGTCGGGGCGGACCGCGGTTCGCTCACTTCAGACCTCCCCATGCGCTGTTTTTGAGCAGTGTGCCATGCGCGGGCCGACCAGAACACAGCCACTCTGAAAATTTCAGAGTGCCCCTTGCCAAGTGTTCACGACAGGGGGAGAGTTGGTGAGTGAACCAGTTCACGATGTCACGACCGCCCTCATTTCACCTGGGTGTGCGGAGCGTGACGCAGCCCCCACTGTGAGGAATCGGTTGTGGCACCTGGCAGTGCGCTCATCCCCCGGCTCATGGATCTCAGTCCCGGGACGGAGGCGCTCCGGTACTGCTTCGCCCTGCCCGCGCACCCCGAATCGGTGGCGGGTGCGCGGCGGCTGACCCGGGCCCGGCTCGACCAGTGGCAGTTCGACGCGGACGCCCATGACTCGGCGATCCTGATCGTTTCGGAGCTGGTCACCAACGCGGTCGTGCACACCATGAGTGCTCGCGTGCTGTGCGAGCTGCGCTGCCTCGACAGACGGCTGCGGATAGCCGTGCAGGACCAAGGACACCAGCCCGGCGGGCCGCAGCTGCGCCGTACCTCGGACGACGAGCACGGACGCGGCCTGCTGCTCGTCGACGCGATGTGCAGTTCCTGGGGTTCCCGCGACGCGGGCAACGGCTCGGGACGCATCGTCTGGGCGGAACTGCCGCACGGCTCGGAGCGCTCATGCTGAAGAACGCGATGTCCCATCTCCTGGGCACCCGGCGCCCCCGCGAGCTGCGGCCCGCCGCCGGACCGGTCGGCACGGTCCAGCTGCCGCTGCCGCCCGCCCTGTCGGCGAGCCTGGGGTGCGACGCGGTGGGGGTGCCCGCCCGGTACGGCTTCCGGCTGATGTCCCACCTGCCGCGCACCGGCTGCGTCTTCGCGGACGCCGAACGCTGGTGGTGGATCGTGCCCGCGGGCTCCGACCTCGATCTGGACTGGCCCTCGCAGGCCTGCTACGCGAAGGGGGCGTTCGTCCCCGCGGTCCGGCCCCGGCTGATCCACCAGCCCGACAACCTCACGCCGTACACCCCGCCCATCCCGCTGTTCCTGATGGTGTGCCAGGTCACCGGTGTGACGCCGTCCTGGGTATCGTCCGGCGGCGAGCGAGCCGTATCCGCTCCGTGACGACGCCGGGCGCGGTCACCGGATTCCGGTGAGGCACGGATCGATGGCGGGCGAGGGGTCGGGGCGATGCAGCGCGCCGGTGCGGCCGGTCGACGAACCGGTGTCCCGCGGGCCGTCACCGTCCGGAGCCGCGCGCTGCGGGCAAGCCTCTCACCCAGCACCTGGCCTGTGGGTTTACCCAGACTGCACCCCGGTCACGCTGCGTTGTCAGTGCTCCGTTCTACTGTGGCACCACTGATCGAAAAGCCCGCTGCGGAGCGGGCTGCGGGCGGGAAGGGGGCGGAACTGTGCGCCGCTGGGAATATGTCGAGGGCACTGCGTCGAAGTTCTGGGAGACCGAGGCCGAGGGCGCCGTGGTGACGGTGCGCTACGGGCGGTGCGGGAGCGAGGGCCGGACGCAGGCCAAGGAGTACGCGTCGGCCGAGGCCGCCGCCGCCCAGGTCGTCAAGACGATCGCGGAGAAGGAGAAGAAGGGGTACCGCGAGGTCGGGGCGTCCGCTTCGACACCCGCCGCCCCGGACACCACGCCCGTCACCGGCACGGCTCCGACAGCGGCCGCGACCACCCCTGACGCGGTCGTCGACGACAGCGCGACCGTTCTCCCCGACGAGGACACCTTCACCCTGCCCGACAGCTGGAAGCGGGTGCTGCACCCCCGGCGCGGCGGAGTGCGCCGCGGGCCGGCCAAGACGAAGCGCGAGACGTTCGAGGCGATCGAGACCAAGCTCGCGGAGGACGCCGCCTGGATCGCGGAGTTCGCGGACTCGCCGCGTTCGGACACCGCGGCGGCCGAAGCACTGCGCGCACACCTCGGCGGAGACCCCTGTCCGGCCGGTGCGGCCGCGCTGACCGCGATCGCCGACGCTTCCGGATGGGCGGACTTCTGGTCCGAGCGCTACGGCCTCCCGTTCGCCGCACGGGCCGCGACCGAAGTGTTCTCGGTCGACGCCGACTGGCAGCAGAGCGGCCTCACCCGGGGCGCACCCCGGCTGAGGTCGCTCCCGGGCCCCCGCCACCAATACTGGGCCTGGCACCACCGGTCGCCGATCGACCGGGTCCGCGCGCTGCTCGCGGCAGCCGACGAAGCCACCTACCGGGCGGCGGTCGAGGCGCTGGCCGAGTGCCGCACCGACACCCTGCGCAGGATCATCGTCTGCTATCTGGTCCCGAGCGAGACCGACTGGGTCGACGAGCTCTGCGCGGATCCGGCGGTGCACGCGGAGCAGGACCGCACGCTGCGGGCCATGGTCTTCAGCTCGCTGTACTCGGCCGACCAGATGGCGCTGTTGCCCTACCGCCCGGACTACACCCTCGGTGTCGCGACCATCGCCACGGTCGCCGAGGGCGTCGGCCCGGCCATCGCCCCGGCGCTGGCCGACACACTCGGCGGCACCCACTACTACTCGGACAGCGTGAAGCTCGCCGCCGGCGCCCTGGTGGAGCTGCCGACCGACGACGCCTTCCTCGGCCTGCTGGCGCATGCGGACTCCAAGCACGTCCTCCCCTCGCTCCTCGAAGCCATGCGCCGCTATCCGGTGCGGGCGGTGCGGCTGCTCGCCGCCGAGGCGGGCGGCAACTCGGCAGCGACGTCCCGTGCCCTGCAACTGCTCCGGAGCCATGTCGGTGCCCACCGAGAAGTGGTGTCACTGGCGCTCGGCGATCTCGGCCCCGAGGCCGCCGAGATCATCGAGCCACTGCTCAACCCGGTGGATCTGGTCGCCGACGCACCGCTGGAGGTCCTGCCTGCCGTGCTGACGGCTCCGCCGTGGTCCCGGCCCCGCACCACGGCCAGGGCCAAGCCCGTGACCGGGCTGACCGCGGTCTCCGAGCCCGTGCTGGAGTGGCTGCCCGAGGAGCGGGCGGCCTGGGCGGCCACCTCCTCCTGGTACACGCGGAATCGCAACAACGGCGACATGCACGAGTACATCGACGTGCTGCGCCGGGAGCTGCCCCCCGGTGATCTGCGCTCGGCGTGGGTGTTCGTGCACGGCGACGAGGACGTGGTCGCCCCGCTGCTCGCCGCCTGGGATCCGGACGATCTGTGGGACGGCGAGGACACGCTCAAGCCGATCACCGCGCGTTTCGGCCTGGCCGCGCTGCCGATGCTGTTGCGCGCCGTTCCCAGGCAGCCGAGCGCGCTCGCCCCGCTGTTCCTCCCGTTCGTCGATGCGGATGTCGCCCGGCACATGGCGGACTGGGCGGTCCGCCTCAAGTCCACCGCGTCGACCGCCCGTGCCTGGTTCGCCCGGCACGGCGTGGCGGCCGCCCCGCTCCTGGTCCCGGCTGCCGTGGGCAAGGCGGGCGCCGCACGGAACGCCGCCGAGCAGGCACTGACGTCGATCGCCACGACGCACGGCGACGACGTGGTGCGCGAGGCCGCCCGGGTGTACGGCCCGCAGGCCGCGGCAGCGGTGGACGAGTTGCTGGCCGCCGATCCGCTGGAGCGTGCGCTGCCCGTCAAGATGCCGGTGCTGCCGGGGTGGGCGGAGCCTTCGGTGCTGCCGCAGATCGTGGTCCGGTCCGGCGGCGCGCTGCCGGTCGCGGCGGTGCGCAACGCCCTGATGATGCTGGCGCTGTCGAAGCCCGGTGAGGTGTACCCGGGAATCGCCGCGCTGACCGGGACGGCCGAGTCCGCTTCGCTCGCGGAGTTCGCCTGGGCCCTGTTCGAGCAGTGGCGGATGGCGAACATGCCCGCGAAGGAGTCGTGGGCGCTGCACGCGCTGGGGCTGCTGGGCGACGACGAGACGGTCCGCCGGCTCACCCCGGTGATCCGGTCCTGGCCCGGTGAGTCGGCGCACCACCGGGCCGTCGAGGGTCTCGATGTGCTGGCCGCCATCGGCAGCGATGTGGCGCTGCTGCATCTGCACGGCATCTCGCAGCGGGTGAAGTTCAAGGGCCTCAAGGTACGGGCCGGTGAGAAGATCGCCGAGGTGGCCGCGGGACTGGGGCTGACCGGCGAGCAGCTCTCCGACCGCCTCGTCCCCGACCTCGGGCTGGACGCCGACGGCTCGACGGTCATCGACTACGGCCCCCGTTCGTTCACGGTCGGATTCGACGAGCAGCTGCGGCCGTACGTACTGGACGGGGACGGCAAGCGCCGCAAGGACCTGCCGAAGCCGGGTGCCCGCGACGACGCGGAGCTCGCTCCGGCGGAGCGCAAACGGTTCATGGCGCTGAAGAAGGATGTCCGGACGATCGCCTCCGACCAGGTGCGGCGCC
The DNA here is from genome assembly GCF_040634135.1 of Streptomyces sp. NPDC007164. NCBI lineage: Bacteria > Bacillati > Actinomycetota > Actinomycetes > Kitasatosporales > Streptomycetaceae > Streptomyces > Streptomyces sp. NPDC007164. Next base: position 58,895 of record NZ_JBEYFB010000016.1, on the reverse strand, counting down.
TGGAGGCCGCGATGGTGACCGGACGTTCCTGGACGGCCCAGGAGTTCCAGGAGCTGTTCGTCGGTCATCCGCTGCTGTGGCACCTGGTGCGCCGGCTGGTGTGGCTGAGCGACCTGGAGGACGGCACGCGCAGCGCGTTCCGGGTGGCGGAGGACCGTACGTTCGCCGACGCGGAGGACGACGTCTTCGTCCTGGCCGATGACGCGACGGTGCGGCTCGCGCACCCGCTGCACCTCGGTGACGAACTGGCCGCCTGGTCGGAGCTGTTCGCCGACTACGAGATCCTGCAGCCGTTCCCGCAGCTCGGGCGGAGTGTGCTCGCGCTCTCCGGGCAGGAGACCGACGAGTACCGGCTCACCCGGTTCGAGGGGCTCAAGGTTCCGATCGGGAAGGTTCTCGGGCTGCAGCGGCGCGGCTGGGAGCGCGGGGTGCCGCAGGACGCCGGGGTGGAGCGCTGGATCTCCAAGCAGCTGAGCGACAACTGCTATCTCGTGATCGCGTTGGACCCGGGCATCGCGGTCGGCGTGGTCGACATGTTCCCCGACCAGACTCTGGAGACGGTCTGGCTCGACAGCCGGCCCGACGATCACTGGAGGCGTGGCGAGTATCAGCACCGCTTCACCGGCCTGGACGCGGTGACCGTGTCCGAGTTCCTGAGTGACCTGGCCGAACTCACCGAGGGCGTCGCGTCATGACCGCCCGGGAGGAGACCCGTGCCGGGGCGCCGGGCGGCGGGGCGGCGGAGCCGGTGCAGCGGCCCCCGGCCGAGGTCCGGTACGCCGAGGAGCTGGCGGCACTGCGCGCCGGCGACCGTGATCCGCGTCCGCCGGGCTGGGAGCTGAGCCTGCGTGCGGCACGCCGGTTCATCATCGGTGACGCGGACACCGGCATCGGCCGGAAGTTCGTCGGCAACCCCTCGCTGGTGGACCGGGCCCTGGTGACGCTGGCGACGAGCCGTGGGCTGATGCTGGTCGGCGAGCCGGGCACCGCCAAGTCGCTGCTCTCCGAGCTGATCGCGGCCGCGGTCAGCGGCGACTCGACACTGACGGTGCAGGGCGGCGCGGCCACCACCGAGGACCAGATCAAGTACGGCTGGAATTACGCGTTGCTGGTCGCCGAGGGGCCCTCCCCCCGGTCGCTCGTGCCGGCCCCGATGCTGCGCGGAATGGCGGAGGGCAGGCTCGTCCGGTTCGAGGAGATCACCCGCTGTCCGCTGGAGGTGCAGGACTCGCTGTTGTCGCTGCTCTCCGAGCGGGTGGTGGCCATCCCCGAGCTGACCGGGCCGGACGGCATGGTCTTCGCCCGGCAGGGCTTCAACGTGATCGCCACGGCCAACACCCGGGACCGGGGCGTCAACGAGATGAGCGCGGCGCTCAAGCGGCGGTTCAACTTCGAGACGGTCTTCCCGATCCCGGACCTGGACACCGAACTGGCCCTGGTCGAGGCGGAGGTGACGACCCTGCTGCGGCGCTCCGGGGTGGAGCCGCCGCCGGACCGGGATGTGCTGGAGGTCCTGGTGGGGACGTTCCGGGAGCTGCGTGCCGGGGCCGGTGAGAAGGGCGGTGCCGGTTCGGACCGTCCGTCGGCGGTGATGAGTACGGCGGAGGCCGTGTCCGTCGCCCACGCCGTGGGTGTGCGCGGCTGGTTCCTGCGCGGCGAGCCGGGCAGCGCCGCCGATGTGGTGGCATGTCTGGCGGGTACCGCGGCGAAGGACAGCCCGGAGGACCTGGCCCGGCTGCGCCGCTATCTGGAGCAGCAGGTGCCGCGCCGTCGCGGACCGCAGTGGAAGGCCCTGCACGACGCACGCCATCTGCTGGCCGACTGATGTCCGCGGTGTTCCTGGGGGTGCGTCACCACTCCCCCGCCTGTGCACGGCTCGTCGAGCGGACCGTCGCGGAGCTCCGGCCCGCGCAGGTACTGATCGAGGGTCCGGCCGAGATGAACGGCCGGCTGGACGAGCTGCTGCTCGGGCACGAGCTGCCGATCGCGGTGTTCAGCCACTACCGCGACGGACAGCGGGCCGCGACGTCCTGGGCCCCGCTGTGCGACTACTCGCCGGAGTGGGTCGCGCTGCGGGCGGGGCGGGCGGCCGGGGCGCAGGTCCGCTTCATCGATCTGCCGGCCTGGCATCCGGCGTTCGCCGAGCGCACCAACCGCTACGCCGACGCGGAGGCCCGGTACGCGGAGGCGACGGAACGGCTGTGCCGGCAGTTCGCGGTGGACTCCCCCGACGCCTTGTGGGACCGCCTGTTCGAGGTCGAACCGGACGGTGGTCTCGCCGAGCGGCTCGACGCGTACTTCGCGCTGGTGCGCGGTGACGCGGAGGCCGACACGGGCGACCGGGCGCGAGAGTCGTACATGGCCGCGTGGGTGCGGGCTGCCGTGGAGGCGGCCGGTGACCGGCCGGTCCTGGTGGTCACCGGTGGCTTCCACCAGCCGGCGCTCCGCGCGCTCACCGCGTCCGGAACCGGGGACCTGGCGGACAGGGAGGACGGCGCCGGCTGGGAGCGGGGCGCGGACGGGTGGCCGGTGGTGCCCGCACCGCCGGACGGCGCCATGGCCGGGAGCTTCCTGGTGCCGTACTCCTTCCGGAAACTGGACGCGTTCGCCGGGTACCAGTCGGGGATGCCATCGCCCGGCTACTACCAGCAGGTGTGGGAGGCGGGCCCCGAGGCCGCGGCGGACGGCCTGCTGCGGGTGGTCGTCGAGCGGCTGCGGGCCCGGAAGTACCCGGTGTCCACCTCCGATCTGATCGCCGCCCGCAGCCTGGCCGACGGGCTGACGGCGCTGCGCGGCCACCCGAGCCCGGCCAGGATCGATGTGCTGGACGGCCTGGCGGGTGCCCTGATCACGGACGACCTGGACCGGCCGCTGCCGTGGACCGGCCGGGGCACGCTGACGGCGGGTGCCCATCCCGCGGTCGTCGAGATGGTCGCGGCCTGCGGCGGCGACCGTACGGGGCGGCTCCATCCGGAGACTCCGGCGCCGCCCCTGGTGCATGACGTGGCGGCGCAGCTCGCCGGGCTGGGACTGGACGGCGGCCCGGAGGCGACGTACCGCCTCGATCTCACGGACGCCACCGGCCTGGAGCGCAGCCGGGTGCTCCACCGGCTGCGGGTGCTGGGTGTCCCCGGCCAGGTGCGGACCGCCGGTCCCACGCACGGTGTCGACCCGGTGTTCACCGAGCGCTGGGAGGCGCAGTCCGTCCTGGGACGCGAGGCCGCGCTGGTGGAGGCGGGGGCGTACGGGGCCACGCTGGCCGAGGCGGCCGCCGTCGCCCTCACCGAGCGCACCCGGAGCGGTACTGCGGAGGCCGACGGTGCGGCGGGGGCGCTCTTCGACGCGGTGCTGTGCGGAATGGGCGGCTTCTCGGAACAGCTGCTCGAAGAACTCTCCTCCTGTGTGGGTGAGTTGCAGGCCACCGGCCCGCTCGGGGAGATACTCGCCACGGCGCTCGGGCTGTGGCGGCACGACCGGGTGTTCGGCATGGCGCGCGGTCCGCTGCTCGCCACCGTGATCGACGGGGCGACGGAGCGGTTGCTGTGGCTCCTGGAGGGTGCGCGTGGCTCGTCGGGGGTGGACTTCCCCCGGCTGCGGGCCGTGGTCGCGGTGCGCGACGCGGTGCTGCACGCACCGGAGTTGCTCTCCGTCACCCGTGAGGTGGCGACCGGGATCGCCCGGCGGATCGCCGAGGACCCGCAGGCCCCGGTCGATGTGCGCGGGGCCGCGTTCGGGCTGGCCCGGTCCCTGGGCCGGGTCCCGGGATCCCCGGGCGCGTACGGGGATCCGGCCCGGGTGGCAAGTACGGTGGCGAGGGCCGGTGCCGATGCGCTCGGCGACTGGCTGGCCGGGCTGTTCGCGCTCGCTCGCGACGAGGTGACCGGCGCGGTGGGCGACGACGGCGACGGAACGGACGGCGCGGCCGAGTCGCTGATCGATGTGCTGGACGGCCTGGTCAGTGCGTTGTCCGACGAGGAGTTCCTGTTGGGGCTGCCCGCGCTGCGGCAGGCCTTCACCTTCTTCCCGCCGCGCGAGCGGGACCGGATCGCCGCCCGTCTGCTGGAACGGCGCGGGGTGCGCGGCTCCTCGCGTTCCCTGCTGCGGACCACCGCGGACCCCCTGCTGATCGCCCGGGCCCGCGCCCTGGAGGAGTCCGTGTCCCGACTGCTGGCCCGCTACGAACTGGATACCGCCCCATGACCACGCCCGAACAGGTACCCGGCCGGGCAGCCGGGCCCGAGAAGGGTTCCGGCACGGCTCCCGACGCGGGGCTGGAGCGCTGGCGGCTGGTCCTCGGCGCCGCCGCCGAACGGCACACCGGACAGCCGGGTCCGGCCGACGCCGGCCGGGACGCCGCGCTCGACTGGCTCTACGGCCGCGACCCCGACCTCGACCGGCGCGGGGTGCGCCGTTCCGGCTCGGTTCCCCGGACGGGCGGCGACGGGCCGTCCGCGGTGACCGCGGTCGACTGGCTCGACGACATCCACCGGCTGTTCCCGAAGGAGACCGTCGAGCGCCTGGAACGGGACGCCGTCGAGAAGTACGGCATCCAGGAGATCGTCACCGACCCCGCGGTGCTGGAGCGGGTCGAGCCCAGCCAGACGCTGCTGCGTGCCGTGCTGCGCACCAAGCATCTGATGAACCCGCAGGTGTTGCGGCTGGCCCGGCGCATCGTCGAGTCGGTGGTGAGACAGCTCATGGCCAGGCTCCAGCCGGAGGTCCGCCGGGCGTTCCACGGCACCCGCTCCCGCAGGCCCAGCCGGGTGCCGCTGGCGAGGGACTTCGACTTCCGGCAGACCGTGAAGGCCAACCTCGCCCACTACCAGCCGGCCGAACGGCGCCTGCTCATCGAGCGCGCCCACTTCCACTCCCGCACCCGGCGCCATGTGACGCAGTGGCAACTGATCCTGCTGGTCGACCAGTCGGGCTCGATGGCCGGATCGGTCATCCACTCCGCGGTGACCGCCGCGTGCCTGTGGGGCCTGCCCGGCCTCAAGACGCACCTGGTCGTCTTCGACACCCAGGTGGTGGACCTGACCTCGGACGTGACCGATCCGGTGGAGCTGCTGATGCGGGTCCAGCTGGGCGGCGGCACCGACATCGCACGGGCCGTGGAGTACGGCGCGGGCCTGGTGGAGAACCCGCGCCGCACCGTCGTCGCGCTGATCACCGACTTCTACGAGGGCGGCGACCCGTACCGGCTGGTGCGGACGGTGCGGGGGCTGGTCGAGCAGGGCTCGACCGTGCTGGGGCTGGCCGCGCTCGACGAGGACGCCGACCCGGACTACGACCGGGTGACGGCCGGGAAGCTCGCGGCGGCCGGGGCGCACATCGGGGCGATGACGCCGGGCCGGCTCGCCGAGTTCGTCGCCGAGAGGCTGGGCCGATGACCGAACCGACGACCGCCGCGGGGACCGGCGCCGCCGTGCGCCCCGATCTGCTCGCCCTCACCCCGGAAACACTCGCGGCGCTCGCCAACCGGGGCCTGGTCAAGCGCGCCACGAAGGAGCTCGACGCGGGGACGGTGCCCGTGCTCACGACCGATCCGGACACCACGGTGCGGGCCAGGTTCGACGACGGCACCACCACGGCGCTGCCGCCCGGCACCGGCCTGGACGAGGGCGACTGCAGCTGCGCCGCACCGGGCGTGTGCCGCCATCTCATCGCCCTGGTGCTGGCCCATCAGCGCAGCGCCGAGGCCGATCCGGGCGGCGTCCCCGCCGCGTTCACCGACTGGTCCCCGGGCAGCACCGACGACGCCGCGCTCACCGACGCGGTCGGCACCCGCCCGGTCGCCTCGGCGCGGCGCACCCTCGACCGGGGCTATGCCGCCCTGGTGCACCGCCCGTCCCCCGATCGTCCCGAACCCCGGGTCGAACTCCCCACCTGCACGGTGCGTTTCCCGGTCCCCGGCGAGATCGCCCACGCGTTGACGGACGCGGCCGCCGCGCTGCGGGGTGAGGTGGTGGCGCTGGCGGTCTGGGCGTTCCGGGCCGCCGACGCCACGGACACCGACGAGCGTTCCGTACCCGTCCAGGTCGGCGGCCGGCCCGCCACGCCGTCCACGGCGCTGCCCGCACTCGACGCGGCCCTCGGGCTGGCGGACGAACTGCTGGCGGAGGGCGTGGCCCATGTCGGCCCGGTGCACGGCGGAGCCCTCGCCCGCGCCGGTGCCGCGCTGACCGCCCGGTCGATGCACTGGCCCGCGGGCGCGATCGCCGAGCTGGCCGACCAGCTCACCGCGTACGCCGACCGCACCGCCCAGTACCGCCCGGAATCGGTCGCCGTGCTGCTCACCGAGGTGCACGCCCGGCGGCGGGCCGCCGCGCATCCCGGTGTGCTCGGCACCCGCGAGGCCGGGGACACCCCGCTGCGCCGGGTCCGGCTGGTCTCGCTCGGCTGCCGCGTCCACGGCACCGGGCAGTCCCTGACCTCCGAGGTGTACTTCGCCCACCCCGGCGCGGGCACCGTCCTCGTACTGCGTAAGGCATGGACGGCCGCCGAGGGCAAGGTGCCGACCGCCCACCGGCTGGCCACCCGTCGTGTCCTGGGCACCACACTGGCCTCGCTGGCCGCCGGAAGCCTGGTCAGCGAGAGCGTCCGGCGTACCCCGAGCCATGCCCTGACGGTGGCCCGGGGCAGGCTCGGCACGACGACCATCACCCCGGTCGGCGCCGCCTGGACCGAACTGCCCGAACCTCTGCTGGTACGGGATCTGACCGCCCTGGCCGAAGGCTGGAACAGCAGGCCGCCGCGGCTGATCCGGCCCCGGGTCGAGGCGGAGGCGGTCCATGTCGTCGAGCTGTCCGAGGTGGAGAGCGTCGGTTACGACCCCGCCGAACAGCGTCTGGAAGCCGTGGTGCGGGATGCGGCGGGGAGCCGGGCGCTGGTGGCGTCGGAGTACCGGCCGGAGTGCCCCGGTGCGCTGGATGCCCTGGCCGATGCGCTGGAGGGCGGCGCCACGCACATCAGCGGTTCGCTGCACCGGTCAGGTGGCGGGGTGCGGATCGATCCGCTCGGGGTGCTCACCCCGGCGGGGACGGTCGTGCCGGACCTCGCCGCCGGTGACGGCTCCACGGCCCTGGTTGCGGTGGCGCGGCGGCAGTCCGATCCGCTGACGGCGGCGCTGGAGGAGGCGATATCCGCGATGTCGGCAGTGCCGCACAGCGGGCTGCGCCATCTCGGCGTCCCCGCCCGCGCCCGGATCGACGAAGCGGCGACCACGCTGTCCCGCACCGGCCTGACCCGTGCCGCGGCGCTGCTGCGCGCCTTCACCGAGGCACTGGACGACGGGGCCCGGCCGGCCGGGGAAGCCCTCGCGGCCCGATCCGGGGCATGGCTGGACGCCCAGCTCCACCTCCTGGTCGGCAGCGAACTCCGCTCCTGCGGGACGGAGTCCGAGCCGGCCGGGAGACCCCGGTCCGGGTCCGTGTAGTACCTACGCCTACGGACGGTTGAGATAGGCGAGTTGGGGATGGACCTTGATGTAGCCGTCGACGAGGCGTCCGGCCACGGTCACCGAGTCGACCAGCGGATGCAGTGCGAAGGCCTTCACGGCGGTGGCGCGGGAACCGCTCGCCGCCGCGTCCAGCACCGCGCGCTCCACCGCCTTGACCGCGGTGACCAGCCCGACGGCGTGGTACGGGAGCGGATCGACGGCGACGGGATGGGCACCGTTGGCGTCGACCAGGCACGGCACCTCGATGACGGCGTCCGCGTCGAGCACCGGAAGCGTGGTGCGGTTGCGGACGTTGAGGATGAGCGAGGTCCGTTCGTTGCGGGCGACGGCCCGCATCAGGGCGAGCGCGACCTGCTCGTAGCCGCCGGACTCCAGATCGCTCTCGTCCCGCTCGCCGACCCCGGCGACCTCCCGGTTCTCCGACATGTAGGTGGCCTCGCGCTCGGCGCGGGTGCGGTCCCAGGCGGACAGGGCGGGTGTGGCGGGGTCCTTCATCCGGGCGTAGAAGCCCTCCTGCTGCTCCCGGAGGAAGGCGCCGCGGGTCTGCTCGGCGTCCTGGTAGGCCCGGACCGCTTCCCGGTTGAAGTAGTAGTAGTGCAGGTATTCGTTGGGGACGGCGCCCAGCGACCGCAGCCAGTCGGTGCCGAAGAGCCTGCCCTCCTCGAAGGAGCCGAGGAGTTCCGGGTCGGCGAGCAGCCTCGGGAGTTCGTCGCGGCCGTCGACGTACAGTCCGCGGACCCAGCCCAGATGGTTGAGCCCGATGTAGTCGATCCGGGCCCGGTCGGGGTCGGCGCCGAGCACCCGGGCGATGCGGCGGCCGAGGCCCACCGGGGAGTCGCAGATGCCGATGACCCGGTCGCCCAGGTAGTGGGACATGGCCTCGGTGACCAGGCCCGCCGGGTTGGTGAAGTTGATGACCCAGGCCTCGGGGGCGAGCCGCGCGATGCGCTGTGCGAGGTCCACGGCGACGGGCACGGTGCGCAGTCCGTACGCGATGCCGCCCGCGCCGACCGTCTCCTGGCCGAGTACGCCCTCGTCGAGGGCGACCCGCTCGTCGGCCGCCCGGCCTTCGAGGCCGCCGACGCGGATCGCCGAGAAGACGAAGTCGGCGCCGCGCAGCGCCTCGTCGAGGTCGGTGGTGGCGGTGACGGCGGGCGCGTCCGGGACGCCGGCGGCCTGCTCGCCGAGCACCCGGGCAACGGCGGTGAGCCGGTCGGCGTCGGTGTCGTAGAGGATGACCGCGTCTACGCGGCCTTCGGCGTGGTCGGCGAGCAGCGCCCCGTACACGAGTGGTACCCGGAATCCGCCGCCGCCCAGAATTGTCAGCTTCACGCTTCCGCATGGTACGGGGGCGGGCCCGGTCCGGGGCCCCTGCGGCGCCCGGCCCGGTGGCCGGGGACCCGAAGGTCCTCGGCCACCGGGCCGGAAGCCGGTGCCGCACTCGATCCCGTGGGGCAGGTCGGGTCAGTCGCCGCTCCACCACCGGGAGACGGCGCGCCACAGCCGCACCGGTGCGGATTCGCCGCGCTGCTGGGGGATCCCGCCGACGGCGGACGGGGCAAAGGCGGCACTCCCGGATTCGTCGACGGCGGTGGCCGTGGACGTCGTACTGATCGGGGCGGTGGCCGTGGCCCGGCCGGGTGTGGGCGCGGTGTGCCGGACGGTCGACTGCACCTCCCAGTCCTGGCGCGGCGTATTGGGCCTGCCCATGGAAGGCGGTTCCTTGTCGTCCTGCGGCGGGCGGGAGGCGAAGTCGGCCGGCAGCTCCACCAGGTGCCGGCCCATGATGTTCCCGACCCAGCTCAGCTCGGTCTCCTCGACGGCGAGTTCGAGATCGGGCAGTCGCATCAGCAGGGCGTCGACGCCGACGTCCGCGATGGCCCGCCCGATGTCCTGCCCGGGGCATTCGTGGGGGCCGCCGCTGAACGCGAGGTGGGCTCGGTTGCCCGCCATGTCGGAGCCCAGATCGGGCCGGACCACCGGGTCGGTGTTGCCCGGCGCGATGCCGACGATCAACGCGTCGCCGGCCTTGATCTGCTTGCCGCCGAGTTCGGTGTCGCCGACCGCCCAGCGGCCGAAGACCGCGGTGAACGGCGGCTCGTCCCACAGCGTCTGCTCGACCGCTTCGGGGACCGTCATGTGACCGCCGCTGAGCCTGGCCCGGAATCGCGGGTCGGTGAGCACCATCCGCAGGACGTTGGCGATCAGGTTGGCGGTCGCCTCGTAGGAGGCGATGAGGGTCAGCCGGAGGTGCTCGCTGACCTCCTGGTCGTTCAGCCCTGCCGGGTGTTCGACGAGCCAGGTGGCGAAGTCCTCCGCGGGTTCGCGCCGACGGCGCTGGACGAGCCGGGTCAGCGCGTCGAGCACATAGGCGTTGCTCGCGACGGCGGTCGCCGTGCCGCGGGTCATGTCGCGGGCGGCCTGGACCATCCGGTCGTTGTACTCCTCGGGCATGCCGAGGATCGCGCACATCACCATCATCGGCAGCCGCTCGGCGAACTGGCTGACCAGGTCGACCCGGCCCTGCTGGCAGAAGTCGTTGACGAGCCGGTTGCTGTAGCGGTTGACGTGGCGGCGGACGCCGCGGGTGTCGATCCGGCCCATGCTGTCGGTGACCGCGCCGCGCAGCCGTTCATGGGTGGCCCCGTCGGCGAACGCGCAGATCGGCTGCCAGGTGAAGATCGGGGCCAGCGGGTGGTCCGGGGCGACGCTGCCGTCCTGCAGGGCCCGCCACCGCCGGGAGTCGCGGGAGAACTGCGAGGGGGTACGGGTCATGTGCAGGTTCTCGCTGTGTCCGAGGACCAGCCAGGCGGGTACGTCCCCGTGCAGCAACACGGGGGCCACGGTGCCGTGTTCGGCTCGCAGCTTGTCGTAGAGCCCGTGGGGGTCCCGTTCGGCCTCCGGGCCGTAGAACCGGCGCAGTCCGCCGGGGCCGACGCCGAGGCCGTGGGCCGGGCATTCGGGGGGCGGAACCGGCCCGGGGGCCGCTCCGGGCTCGTAGTGGAATGGGGTTGTCACGATCGCTCCAGGGATCAGGCCAAGTACCGGACGGATGGGGATGCGCGAGGGGGGTTGGTACTGCGGTCAGGCGAGTGGGAGGGCCAGACTGTGCAGATAGCGCATCAGGGTCATCAGCACGTCGCGGCTGGAGCCGCGCAGTCGGGCGTCGCAGTCGACCATCGGGACCTCGTCGGGGAGGTCCAGGGCGTTCCGCAGCGCGTCGACGGGGTGCTTCGGGGCGCCGGGGAAGGTGTTGACGGCGACGACGAACGGCACGCCGCGCTCCTCCAGTCTCCCGATGACGTCGAAGCTGACTTCGAGGCGCCGGGTGTCGACGAGGACCACCGCGCCGAGGGCGCCTTCGAACAGGCCGTTCCACAGGAACCAGAACCGTTCCTGGCCCGGGGTGCCGAAGAGATAGAGGATCAGCTCCTCACTGATGGAGATCCGGCCGAAGTCCATGGCGACGGTGGTGGCGGTCTTGCTCTCCACCCCGAAGTTGTCGTCCACGCCGACGCCGGCCTGGGTCATGGTCTCTTCGGTGGTCAGCGGCCGGATCTCGCTGACGGAACCGACCATGGTCGTCTTGCCGACCCCGAACCCGCCGACGATCACGACCTTCACCGCGGCTGTCGCCGTGGTGGGAAGGACGTCCTCGCGCCGGGGGCCGGTGATCGTGTCAGAGCTTCTGAAGTCCATGCATCACCGCTTCGAGAAGGGACCTGTCCGGGAGAGTGGCGCGGACGATGGGTGCGCGCGATTCGATGAGCCGGGCAGCGAGGAGTTCGGTGAGGAGCGAGGTCACCACGCTGAAGGGCAGACCGAGGTATGCCGAGATCTCGGCGACGGATAACGGTGCCTGGCAGAGCCGCAGGATCACGGCCTGCTCGGGCTGGACCATCGGCGTCGGCTGTGCCTGCGCGACGATCATCGTGACCAGGTCGAGCTGCGCCCGCTCGCTGCCGTCGGGATCGCCGGTGATCACGTACAGCCGTTCCGGATCGCTCAGAGCCGGATCGGCTTTTCGGCGTTCTCGTCGGGGAGAGTTCATCCGGCCTGCCCGTCGTGGCGCGGCGGGCTCGTCAGGTGGGCACCGATCCTGACGACCATGTCACGCATCCGCGATCCGACGAGCCCCGCGTCGACCGTCTCACCGGCGAGCACCGCGAGGTACGCGCCCGTTCCGGCGGCCATCAGGTAGAAGAAGCCGCCGGTGACCTCGATGACGACGAGCCGCATGAGCCCGTCGCTGTAGGGGATTTCGGAGGCGACGGCGGCGGCCAGGCTCTGCAGTCCGGCACAGGCCGCCGCGAGCCGGTCGGCGACATCGGGGTCGCCGCCGTGCCGGGCGATGCGCAGACCGTCGGCGGAGAGCACCACGATCTGGTGGATGTCCGGTACGTCGTCGGCCAGTTCCTTGAGCATCCAGTCCATGTTTCCCCGCTGCTGGATCACTTCAGGTCTCCCTTGTCCCACGCGTCGTCAGAGTCTTCGTCGGTCTTCGGGTCCTGCGGCACACCGTTGACCGCGTTGGTGAAGGCCTCCAGCCAGAGCCCGGGAGGCTGCTCCTTGCCGCCGCCGTCACCGCCGGGGCCGTGTCCATTGGTGTGGCCGTTGACGTGGCCGTTGTGCCGGCCTGCGGTGGGGTCGGCGGGCTGGGCCGGGAGGTTGTGCGAGCCGAGCGGTGCCCGGCCGCGGCTGCGGCGTTGCGGAAGTCCGCCCGCGGTCCACTCGGTCACCACGGGGACGTCGTCCTCCATGGCGGCGGGGGGCAGGACCGGCCGGGTGGCGGGTGCGACCGGCCCGGTGGCAGGTCGCTGGGCCACGGGGGTACGGGGCTTGCGGCGGGCCGGCACGACGTGCTTCATGGCCTCCTGGTCGATGTCGCTGGTGGGCCTCGACGTGGCGCCGATGCCGTGGGCGATGCCGGGAGCGGGTCCGGTGGTGATCATGGCGCGGGGCACGATGAGCACGGCGCGGACACCGCCGTACGCGGACTGCCGCAGGGAGACCTGGAGGTCGTACATCCGCGAGAGCCGGCCCACGACGGCCATGCCGAGTCGCGGGGACTCGCCGAGGTCGTTCATGTTGGAGCCGGCCTGGGCCCTGGCGAGCATGTTCTCGGCCCGCGAGCGGGCCTCCTCGCTGAGCGAGACGCCGCCGTCCTCGATCTCGATGGCGATGCCGGTCTGTACCTCGACGGCGGTGACGTGCACCCGGGTCTGCGGGGGCGAGTACCGGGTGGCGTTGTCGAGGAGTTCGGCGCAGGCGTGGATGAGCGGCTCGACGGCGGTGCCGATGATGGCGACCTTGGCGATCGAGTGCAGGTCGACGCGGGGGTATTCCAGGATCCGCGACATGGCGCCGCGCAACACGCTGAACAGCGGTACGGGCTTGGGCCACTGGCGGCTGGGCCGGGCACCGCCGAGCACCGCGATGGAGTCGGCGAGACGGCCGATCAGTGCGGTGCCGTGGTCGATGCGGAGCAGGTCGTCGAAGACGTCGGGGTTGCGCCCGTGGTGCTCCTCCATCTCGCGCAGTTCACTCGCCTGGCGGTGGACGATCGCCTGGACGCGCCGGGCGACGTTGACGAAGGCGCGCTGCGCGGAGTCACGCATCGCCTCTTCGTTGTCGATGATGTGCAGCACCGTGTAGACGAGGGTGCGCTGGGCGTCGGGCAGGTCGCGGTACATCTCGTCCGCGTCGACGACGTCGCGGAGCACCTCTTCGGGGGAATTGCCCACGCGCAGCCGGTGGATGGCGGCCGGCAGCAGCTCCTTGCTGATCCGCACGGTCTCGTCGTCGTGGATGGCGATGCGCCGCTCCAGGTCGGCGAAGCGGCGTTCGTACACCACGCGCTGGGTGCGCAGTTCGCGCGCCCTGCGGGCGAGTTGGACGCTCAGGGCGGCGACCACGACCGTGGCGACGGCACCGCACCAGACGACTGGTATCCGCGCGGCCGTGGAGACCAGTGCCGCCGCGGCGGCGGTGGCGCCGCCCATCAGGAGCACGGGCAGGAACACGGCGCGAGCGACGGAGGATTCTCGGTCGCTCGGCGGTGATTCAACACGAACCATCTAAGACCTCTGGCGGTTGATTCGGGAGGTATGCACGCTTGCAGGACAGTCGGGAACAAGCGCTCGAATTCATATCAACTCGACTTCACTGCGCGTGAGCTTAGTCAGATCGAATCAGTGCTTCGGCACATTCACCCAACCCCCTGCGCGAGCGCTCCAGCGGTAATACACTCACGAGTTTTCACACGCACCGCCGTCACGCGCACACAAGGAGTGACAGCCGGGGCGATCCGCCGAGAAGGAGAGTGATTCGTACCGGGGAGCGGGACAACATAGTGTCGAATCAAGGAAGTTCGGGCAGTTCGATCCGGTTGGTCACCTGCTTCCGTCCCCCAACACGGGACAGGCGTACAGGTGATCGAACCGGATCGAAAGGAGCACATTCGAGCGAAGGGGAACCGGCACACCATGGGACCGAACCGGAGCTACACCATCGAATCGCTGGACACCGGACTCCGGTTGATGCAGCTCTTCCTCGCCCACGACACGCTCACCGTCTCCGAGGCCGCCGAGCTGCTCTCCGTGGGCCGGTCCACCGCGCACCGGGTGCTCAGCACGCTGGAAGGACGCGGCTTCGCGATCCGGGACTTCTCCGGCCGGGGCTACTCGGCCGGTCCGGAGCTGGTCCGGCTCGGCCGCCCGGCGGGGTTCGGCCCGGCCGTCCGTGAACGGCTCGCAGCGGTGCTGGAGGACGCGGTGCTGCGCACCGGCGAGACGGTGCAGTGCACGGCGCTGAGCAGTGACCGGATCATCGTCACCGACGGCCGCGAGTCCCCCCGGCCGGTACGGGTGATGCCGGAACCCGGCAGTACGCACCCCGCCCATGCCACGTCCGGCGGGAAGCTGCTGCTCTCCGGGATGACGCCGGAACAGGTCTGCGCCCTCTACCCGCGCGAGGAGCTGCCCTCGGCCACACCGGACACCCTCGCCTCGCGCTCCGCGCTGCTCGCCGAGCTCCAGGAGATCCGCTCCCTCGGATACGCGCTCAGCCGCGGGGAGTCGGTCCGTGGCATGAACACCGTGGCCGTGCCGCTGGCGGGGTCGAGCTGGCGCGACCGGCTCGCCCTGATGGCATCGGTACCCGCCGATCGCGGGGACGACGCGGCGCTCGCCCGCCTGGCCGGAGAACTCCGCTCGTCCGCCGCGCTGCTGGACACGGACTGAGCGGTTCCGGCCCGGCGCACCCACGAGCGCGGGTGCGCCGGAGCGGACCGCCGGAGCGCGCCGTCCCGCTCCGGCGCCCGGCTCCGGCGGTCCGCTGCCGGCGGCGCCTACAGCCGGAGTTCGACGGCGTGCGCTTCCACCAGGGCGGCGATCCGTGCGAGGGCCTCGTCCGCGGGCCGCGACGCCGGCCGGCTTCCGTCGCGCAGGCGCAGGGCCACCTGCCCCTCGGCGGCCTCCCTCGCTCCGATTACCGCCTGGCACGGCACCGAACGGGCCTCCCGGACGCGGGCTCCGAGGGTGCCGCGTTCCGGTCCGGCGATCCCGGCCCGCAGCCCCAGCTCGGCGCACCGCCGGGCGAGCGCCTCGGCGTCGGGGAGCTCGGCGTCGGTGATCGGGATGATCACCAGCTGGGTGGGGGCGAGCCAGGCGGGGAAGGC
The DNA here is from genome assembly GCF_040634135.1 of Streptomyces sp. NPDC007164. Taxonomy (NCBI): domain Bacteria; kingdom Bacillati; phylum Actinomycetota; class Actinomycetes; order Kitasatosporales; family Streptomycetaceae; genus Streptomyces; species Streptomyces sp. NPDC007164. The sequence continues at coordinate 43,758 of NZ_JBEYFB010000016.1, read as the reverse complement.
CCCGCCGTGCACCTCGATCAGCTGGGCGACGGCCCGCTCCACACTGCCGAGGATGCTGCGGTGGATCATGACCGGCCGGTGCTTCGCGCCGTCGGCGCCGATGTAGTGCAGATCGAACCGGTCCGGCTGATGGAAGTCGATCTGGACGGTGGACAGGGTGGACTCCCGCCCGGCGCAGTCGGCCACCTGGACGTCGATCTTGGGGCCGTAGAACGCCGCCTCCCCCTCGGCGGCCTCGTAGGCCACCCCGGAGCTGTCGAGGACCTCGGTCAGCAGGGCGGTGGACTTCCGCCACATCTCTGGATCGTCGACGTACTTCCCGCCCGGTCCGGGGAGGGAGAGCCGGTAGCGGGCCGCGCTGATGCCCAGCGCCCGGTACGCCGCGCCGATCATCTCCAGGGCGGCCCGTGCCTCCTCGGCCACCTGGTCCGGGGTGCAGAAGATGTGCGCGTCGTTCAGCTGGATGGAACGCACCCGGGTCAGTCCGCCGAGCACTCCGGACAGCTCGGAGCGGTACATGCCGCCCAGCTCGGCCATGCGCAGCGGCAGTTCGCGGTAGCTGTGGGAGCGGGAGCGGTAGATGACGGCGTGGTGCGGACACAGGCTCGGCCGCAGCACGACCTGTTCCCCGCCCAGGTCCATCGGCGGGAACATGTCGTCGCTGTAGTGCGACCAGTGCCCGGAGATCTCGTACAGCTCGCGCTTGCCGAGCACCGGCGAGTACACGTGCCGGTAGCCGGCCCGCCGTTCGGCGGTGCGGATGTACTCCTCCAGGGTGTGGCGCACGGCGGCGCCGTCGGGCAGCCAGTAGGGCAGTCCCGCGCCGATCAGCGGGTCGGTGTCGAACAGGCCCAGCTCGCGGCCGAGCTTGCGGTGGTCGTGCATGGCGGTCTCCTCGCGGTCGTCGGCGGGTGACCGCAAGGCGAAGCCCCGGGGCACTCGCCCCGGGGCTTCTCACTGCACAGCTGTCAGCGCACCGGGACACTCTCCGGCGTCGTCGTCATGGCAGCGCGTTTCATGCGGTGGACGTTAGCAGCGGCGTGAGGGAATCCGCGCGGGATTTTTCCGGTGCCGTCACAACCGGCCCCTGATCCGCCCTCTCACCTCTCAGTGCCGGGCGCCGCCGATGCGTCCCTCCAGTTGCACCAGCAGCTCGCTGAGCTGGGCGCTGAGCCGGGTGCGCGACTGCTCGTCGAGACCGGACAGCACCGCACGTTCGTACGCGAGCTGCCGGGGCAGCAGCATGTCCACCAGCCCGCGCCCCTCCTCGGTGAGGCGGATGTGGTTGACCCGGCGGTCGCGGTCGTCGCCGCGGCGGTCGACGAGGCCGCGCTCCTGGAGGACCCGCAGTCGCTTGGTGACGGCGGCGCCGGACGAGAAGGTCTCCCTGGCCAGTTCACCGGGGGTGAGTTCGCGGTCGGTGCGGCGTACGGCGCCGAGCAGGTCGAACTCGGCGCGGGTCAGCCCGGCGGCGCGCAGCGGGGCGTCCTCGGCCTGCTGGAGCAGGGCCGCGCAGCGGTTGATCCGGCCGATGAGTTCCATCGGTCCGGTGTCCAGTTCCGGGTTGACGGCCTGCCACTGCCGTACCACCGAGGCGACGATGTCGTCGGTCACACCGCTCCGTTCTCCGGGGCGCGGGCGATCGGCCCCCGCCGTGTTGCTGTCGCGGCGAGCGTACGGTGTCCGGCCTGCTCGGCCGCGAGGACCCGCTCCTGGGGCAGTGCGCGCTGCCACCATTCGCCCGCGGCCGTGTCGTCCGCCTCGCGCAGTTCGACGAGCGAGCCGGTCAGCCTGCGGCGGGCGGTGTCGAGCGCGGCGGGCGTGGGCTGCGGGGCGGCCAGTGCGTGTACGGCGTGGGCGCGGGCCAGGTCGGTCGCGGCGAGGGCCTTCTCCAGGCGTCCGGCGGCGCGGCGGTTGGTCACCAGCATGGCGGTGAGTATGCCCACCCCGGCGCCGATGACGGTGTCCAGGACCCGGTCGCCGATGAGTTCACCGGCCGGGTGGGTGCCGCCGAATTCCAGCACCAGCAGTGCCATCGGGGTGACGGCGACGGAGCCGAGCCAGTAGTTGCGGGTGATCAGGGCCTCGGCCACGAAACCGAAGAACAGGCAGAAGCCGATGAGGGCCAGCGGTCCGGTGCGGCTGACCGGGAGGATCGCGGCGAAGACGAGGACACCGAGCAGATTGCCGAGGGTGCGCTGGAGGGCCCGGTTCCAGGACAGCGTCACATTGGCCTGGTACAGGGAGGCTGCGGTGACGATCGCCCAGTAGGGGCGGCCGACGCCGGCCGCCTGGGAGACGTATCCGGCCAGGGCGCAGCCCAGGAGAGCGCGGGCGCCGATGGGCAGCAGCGGGGATCCCGGGGCGAGGCCGCGCAGCAGTGCGCGGCGGGCCTCGCGACGGCTTCCGCTCCGCCGGGCGGCCCGTTCGGCGTCGATGCCGAACAGTTCCTCGGTCGTTCCCGGGGTGGGGACGGGGCCGCGGGCGCGGGTCTGCCGGGCCCAGTCGCGCAGCCGCTCCGGGCCGGGGGCGGCCGGGTCGGCGCCGGGGGTTCCCGCGGTGAGGGCGGCTTCGGCGTGCACGACCAGGCGTTCGAGGTCCCGGCGTACGGGTGTGGGGCGTCCGGCGGCGAGCAGGGTCTGCCAGGCCGCGTGCACGGTGGCGGCCGCGGTGTGCCGGGTGCGGTGGCCGGGGTCGGCGAGGTACGTGGCGGCGGCGTCGAGGGCGCGGGCCGTCGCCCGGCGCTCCGGGCCCTCGCGGCGCAGGAGCGCGGGGCCGGCCGTGACCAGCCAGGCGATCGCACCGGCGGCCAGGGTCAGCGCGAGGTGGCCGGGCACCTGGCCGAGGTGCTGGGGGGCGAAGAGCGCGGCGGAGGTGACGAAGGTGAAGATCACCGGTCCGGGCGGGCCGATGCGGGTGGCGTCGCAGAGCGTCTTCTGCGCCGCGGCGAGCAGCGCTCCCACGGCGATGAGAACGGTGGTCGACCCGGTGAGAGAGGCCGCGACCAGGGATATCGCCAGGCCGATGACCATGGACACGACGACTCCGGCGACCGCGCGGGCGCGCCGGGCGTACGGCAGGTTGTGGCCGTACAGCGCGCAGAGCGAACCGGCCATCGTGTACATCACGAGGTCGAGCCGGCCGACGGCGAGCAGCACCAGATCCGGTACGGCGGTGGCGACGACCACGCTCAGCGCCGGTTTGAACCACATGTCCGAGGGCCGGGCGAGACGCAGTGCGGCGGCCAGCGGGAGTCTGCGGACGGCGGGCTGCCGGGACCGGGTAGTTGTATCACTCACCCACATACTTTAGCAGGTATTACACCCGTAAAACATTCCCTCCCGATGGCCGCGCCTCGCGCGAGGTCATAGCGTTCAACTGCGCAGGGTCCGGCAGGTGCGGGCACCCGTACGCGCCCACGCATCCACGGAGGAACCCGAATGAAGCTCACCGAACCGGTGCCCAGCGGACCCTGCTGGATCGAGCTGAGTACCCCCGACATCCCGGCCGCCAAGTCGTTCTACGCGGCCCTGTTCGGCTGGCGCTCGGAGACCGATCCGCGCGAGGAGGCGGGCGGCTACACGATGGCGCACCTCGGTGATGCCCGGGTGGCGGCGCTCAGCCCGGTCTATCAGCCGGGCGGGCCGACCGCCTGGACCGTCTCCTTCGCCACCGAGGACACGGACGGCACCGTCGAGCGGGTGAAATCGGCGGGCGGCTCGCTGCTGGTCGGCCCGATGGACGTGTTCGACCAGGGCAGGTTCGCGGTGGTCGCCGACCCGTCCGGGGCGGTGTTCTCGCTGTGGCAGGGACGCGCCTTCGCCGGTGCCGAGCGGCTGAACGACCCCGGTGCGCTCGGCTGGGTCGAGCTCGTCACCCGCGAGGCCGACCCGGCGCTCGCCTTCTACCCCGCGGTCTTCGGATGGACGGTGAACGCCGCATCGGACCGGTACACGCAGTGGGGCGTGGCCGGTGAGGACTTCGGCGGGATGCTGATCATGGACGACCGGTTCCCGCCGGAGGCACCGTCGAACTGGCTGCCGTACTTCGCCGTGGCGGATGTCGACGCGACGGCCGCCACGGCCCAGGGCGCCGGCGGCGAACTGCTGATGCCGCCGACCGACATCCCGGACGGACCGCGGATCGCGGTCGTACGGGATCCGCAGGGTGCGGTGTTCGGCATCCACCGGATGGGCGAGGAGGGCTGACGGCCCTCACCCCATCGATGGACGGCCGCGGGATCTCGCGGCACCGCCCGGACTTCCGCGCACAGCCGGTGCGCGGAAGCCGCTTCGCACCCACCGGTCCACATCCGCCCGCAGCGGGCGGCGAGTACGGTCCACCTGGAGTTCAGCCGATGTACGAGAGCGATGCCGGTCTGCTCGCCCCCGGGCGGGCCGGCTCCCCCGCCGAGACGGCCACCGGCGACAGCGCCTTCCTGCAGGCGATGCTCGACGCCGAGGCCGCGCTCACCCGCGCCCAGTCCGGCTGCGGACTCGCCCCCGCGGAGGCGGGCCGGGCGGTCACGGCCGCGGCGGCCGCGGCGGGCCGGTTCGACGTACGGGATCTGGCGCTGCGCGCACGCCCGGGCGGCGATCCGGTCGTCCCGCTGGTGACGGACCTCGCCGCCGCGGTGGAACCGGACGTCCGGCCGTATGTGCACCGGGGCGCGACCAGCCAGGACATCCTGGACACCGCCGCCATGCTGGTCGCCGCGCGGACCCTGGCTCCGCTGCTCGACGATCTGGCACGGGCCGCGGAGGCGGTGGCCCTGCTCGCCACCGCGCATCGCAACACCCCGATGGCCGGCCGGACCCTCACCCAGCACGCGGTGCCGACCACCTTCGGGCTCAAGGCGGCGGGGTGGCGGGCACTGATCCTCGACGCGCGGGACCGGCTCTCGGCCGTACGGGAGTCCCTTCCCGCGCAACTCGGCGGCATGGCCGGTACGTTGGCCGCCTTCGAGGCGTACGCACCCACCGAGGACATCGACGCGATCGATCCCGGACTGCCCCTGATCCAGGCGTTCGCGAGCGAACTCGGCCTGGCCGAACCGCTGTTGCCGTGGCACACCCTGCGTACCCCGATCGCGGACCTGGCGGGTGCGCTCGCCTTCACCGCGGGTGCGCTCGGCAAGCTGGCGGCCGATGTGCTCAGCCTTTCCCGGACCGAGATCGGCGAGGTCACCGAGGGTCAGGGCGACTGTTCACCCGCCATGACGCACCGGGCAGATCCGGTGCGCGCCACGCTGATCGCGGCGGCCGCCCGTCGCGCCCCGGGCCTGGCGGCGACGCTGTACGGATCGCTCGCCGCCGAGGACGAGCGGCCGGCCGGGGCGTGGCACGCCGAGTGGGAGCCGCTGCGCGAACTGCTGCGGCTCGTCGGCGGGGCCGCGCGCCGCGCCGCCGAACTCACCGGTTCGCTGCGTGTCGTCCCGTACGCCATGCGGGAGAACCTCCAGCTCACCGACGGCCTGATCGTCTCGGAGCGGCTGGCCGCCGTGTTCGCCGAGCGGATCGGCCGCAAGCGCGCCGAGGAGGTTCTGGCCGGCGCCGCCGACCGGGCCCGCGCGGAGACCACGGACCTGGCCGACGTCCTCGCGGATGTGCTCGACGAGGAGCCCGATCTCGCCGGTCTCGACCTGGGCGAACTGACCGACCCGGCCCACTACACCGGCTGCGCCGGCTCCCTCACCGATCGCGCACTCGACCGCGGCTGACCGGCCGCCGCCGCGCCGGGGCCCGCACGCCTCAGACCAGCCGGCCCGCGCGGGCGATCACCCGGCCCGCGCGTACCACCATGGACGGAATCGGGCGGTCCACGACGGCCTCGGGCAGCGAATCCGCCGCCACCAGGACGAAGTCCGCCGGGTCGCCGGTCTCCAGCCGGGAGGCGGGCAGCCCGAGCAGTGCGGCGCCGCCCTGGGCCACCGCCTCGTAGCAGGCGGCGAGTTCGGCATCGGTGCGGGCGTCCGTGCGGTACGCGAGCAGATGGGCGCGGGCGATCATGTCGCCGTCGCCGAACGGCGTCCAGGCATCGCGCACCCCGTCGGAACCGACGCCGAGCCGCACGCCGCGCGGGGTGAGCCGTGCCGGGTCCAGGACCGGGTCCGCGCCCAGCGCACAGGTGACCAGACAGACACCCGCATCGGCCAACAGCACGGCGAGCGCGTCGAGTTCGGCACCCTCCAGCTCGGCCACGGCGAAGGCGTGCCCGACGGTGACCCGTCCCTGCATCCCGGCGGCGACGGAGCGCCGGGCGATCTCGGTGATCTGGCGGATGCCCGCCGGTCCGCCGTCGTGCAGATGGATGTCGAGCGGTGCGCCCCTGCGGTCGGCCAGCCCGAACACGAAGTCCAGCTGGCCGTCCATGTCGCCGTCGATGCCGATCGGGTCGAGACCGCCGACGACATCGGCGCCCTCGGACAGGGCCCGCTCCATGAGTTCGGCGGTGCCGGGCTCGCTCAACAGGCCGAGCTGCGGGAAGGCGACGACCTGGACGTCGAGGAGGTCCTTGCGGGCATCGGCCGCCGCACGTACCGCGTGCACTCCCGCGAGGCCGTGGACGGGCGCGACGTCCACATGGGCCCGCATCGCGCGGGTGCCACGGGCGACGGCCCGGTCCATCAGCGCCCCGACCCGCTCCGCCACCGGATCCGTGAAGGCGGTCCTGGCCCTTACGTCGCCCTCGATCAGGTCCCGCAGCGTGTCGGCGGGTTCACGGCTCAGCCAGGGCCCGCCCCAGGTCGACTTGTCGGGGTGGATGTGCGCGTCGACGGGCGAGGGCAGCGCGAGGGCCCCCGCGGCGTCCACGGTCACACAGCCGTCGGGCGGCTCCGCCGGGTCGTACGCGGCTATCCGGCCCTCGCGGACCAGCAGGTCACGGGTGCGGCCATCGGCGGAACGGACGGCGGTGAACAGGACATCGGGGCGGGCGGGGGCGGGCGTCGCCATGGGGCTGGGGTCTCCTTCGGTGGTGCGCGACGTCGTGCGCGGGATGGGCGTCGCCATGGGGCTGAGCCCTCCATCGGGGGTGCGCAACGTCGTGCGCGGGATGGGCGTCGCCATGGGGCTGAGCCCTCCATCGGGGGTGCGCAACGTCGTGCGCGGGATGGGCGTCGCCATGGGGCTGAGCCC
>NZ_JBEYFB010000016.1:0-36526 GCF_040634135.1 Streptomyces sp. NPDC007164 | reverse complement strand
GCCCTCCATCGGGGGTGCGCAACGTCGTGCGCGGGATGGGCGTCGTCCCGGTCAGGGCCGGCGCCGGGGGCCGGGGGCCGTGGACTCGGCAGCGGTGTCGGTCCCGGTGCCGGCGGCGAGCAGCTGCATCGCGGTCGCACGCGTGCCGGCCACATGACGGCGGGCGATCCGTTCCGCCGCGTCCGCGTCGCCGCTCCGGATCGCCTCGTAGAGCAGTTCGTGCTCACCGCACATCACGGGGCCGTCGCCCGGCTCGGAGGTGAGGCTGAAGAGCCGGCGCAGCCGGCCGTCGAGCGGTGCCATCAGACCCTGGAGCAGCGGGTTGCCGGACATGACGACGATCTGCTGATGGAAGTCGGCGTGGACCGAGCCCAGTTCACGGGTCCGGCGGGAGGAGTCGGCGGCGCGGCGGGCCCGGTCCAGGAGCTTTTCCAGGGTGCGCAGGCCGGCCCGGTCGGCGCGGCGGGCGGCCAGCGAGGCGGCCAGCGCCTCCAGGTGTTCCCGGATGTCGAAGAAGTCCGCGGCCTCGGCCGGGCCGAGCGGGGCGACGAACGCGCCCTTGCGCGCCTGCACCGCGATGAACCCCTCGGTCTCCAGCCGCTGGATGGCCTCCCGTACGGGGATGCGGGACACCCCCAGCTCGTCGGCGAGTTCCCGTTCGACGATCCGGTGCCCGGAGGGATGACGGCCGTCGATGATCCTCTCGCGCAGCTCCACATAGACCCGGTCGCGCAGCGACTGATGTGCCGCACCGATGGTGCCGGTAGCGGTGAGGCCGGCGGTTCGGCTGCTGCTCATGGACTCGCTTCCTGCCCGTCGGAGCCGGTCTCTTCCGGCTCCCGTGCCGCGATCATCGCAGATTCCGGAAACCTTCCGTACCCCCTTGCCTGGTATTCGGTATACCAGATAGCTTGAGCGCCGCGCCCAGTCGGGCCGCCCCTGAACTGGTCTTTTCCGCTGACCCATGCCTGGAGCAGGCATCGGCTTCGGCGCCCAGCCGCCCGTTCGCACCTGAGGAACCACCGATGACGCAACCCTCGACGGCCGTCCCGCCGCCCGCCTCTCCCGCCGTTCCCGGCCCCGCCGCGCAAGCGGATCCCGCCCCGCTGTCCGGCGGGCCTTCGGGAAGCCTCGCCAAGGGGCAGATCGGCACCTTCGATCTGGTCTTCTTCGTGGTGGCGGCGGCCGCGCCGCTGACCGTGCTGGCCGGGGTCGCGCCGTTCGCCATCGGGATCGGCGGCCCGGGTACCCCGCTCGGCTATCTGGTCTCCGGCGCGCTGCTGGTGCTGTTCGCCGCCGGGTTCACCGCGATGAGCCGCTATGTGCGCAATGCCGGGGCCTTCTACGCGTACGTGGCACGGGGGCTCGGCCGCACCCTCGGCGTCGCCACGGCCTACCTGGCGACGCTCTCGTACAACCTCATCGCCCCCGGCGTCGCCGCCGGGTTCGGCTACTTCGCCTCGACGACCCTGAGCGATCTCACCGGTGCGCAACTGCCCTGGTGGCCGCTGTCAACCCTCTGTGTGCTGGGCACCGGGGTACTGGGCTGGCTGCGGGTCACGCTGAGCGCGAAGGTGCTGGGGGTGGCGCTGGTGCTGGAGGTCCTGGTGCTGCTGGTGATGGATGCCGGGGTGCTGGCGGACCGGGGGACCGCGGCCCTGGACATCACGTCCTTCGATCCGTCCGTGCTGTCCTCCTCGGGCGGCATGGCGGGGATGTTCGTCCTGGTCATCGGCGCGTTCACGGGCTTCGAGGCGACCGCGATCTATGCCGAGGAGGCGCGCGACCCGGAACGCACCGTGCCCCGTGCCACGTTCATCGCCATCGGGTTCCTGGCGCTGTTCTACGCCGCCGGGGTGTGGATCCTGATGGGCGGCTTCGGTACGGACAGGTCCGTCGCGATGGCCCGGTCCTCGGACGGCCCGCAGCTGACGTTCCACGCGGCCGACCGGTTCGTCGGCCCCTGGCTCGCAGACTCCATGCATGTGCTGATCGTGGTCAGCGCGTTCGCCGCCACCCTCGCCTTCCACAATGCCGCTGCCCGCTATCTCTACGCCCTGGGCCGCGAGGGTCTGCTGCCGCGCCGGCTGGGCCGGGTCTCGGCCCGGCAGGGTTCACCGGTGACGGCGGTCGTCGCGCAGACCGTCTTCGGCCTGGTGATCGTGGTGGGCGGTGCGCTGATCGACGCGGATCCGTACGCCGAGATCTTCCTGTGGACCAACAGCACCGGCGTGCTCGGCATCATGATCATGCAGGCGCTGGCCGCGCTCGCCGTGTGCTTCTTCTTCCGCCGGGACCGGCGCTCCCTGTCGGTCTGGCGGGTCGCGGTCGCACCGCTGATCGCCTTCGTGGGGCTCGCGGTCCTGTCGGTGCTCGCGACGCTCCATTTCGACCTGCTCACCGGGCGCACGGGGGCGGTCAACGTGGCGCTGCTGGTGCCGCTGCCGGTGGTGCTCGTGGCCGGGCTCCTGGTGGCCCTGCGCATCCGGCGCGCCGACCCCGGCCGGTATGCCCGGCTCACCGAGGTGGACGTCGAGCGGGACTGAGCGCCGCGCCGGAGCGGGGGCGGCCGGCGTTGCCGCCCCCGGCACGGTCAGCCCTGCGCGTCGTACCCGGCACGGTCACCCCTGCACGTCGCCCCGGCCCGGTCAGTCCTGCGTGTCGTCCCCGCGGAGCCGGGCGTGGAGGTGCATGTCGTGCCAGCCGTCGGCGTGGAGGAGGGACCGGCGCCGAGTGCCCTCCAGGGCGAAGCCCGCCTTGGCCGCCACCCGGCAGGAGGGCCCGTTCCGCACGGAGTGCGCGAGTTCGATCCGCTCGAACCCGATCTCGTCGAAGGTCCAGCGTGCGAGCGCCGAGACGGCGCGGGGCGCCACGCCCCGTCCACGGGCGGCCGGCAACACCCAGTAGGAGCATTCCGCCATGCCCATCGCCATCATCAGGGACCGGAGCGAGACCCGGCCGAGCACTTCACCGGCCCCGTCGCCCGCTCCCCCGGGATGTACGACGGCCCAGTGAGCTCCGGTCCGGCCGCGCCAGGCGTCCTGCCACTGCCCGATCCAGTCGCGCGCCTCGTCCACGCTGTCGGCCCGGCGCAGATGCCAGTGCTGGATCGCCGGATCGGAGAAGGCCGCCACGACCGCCGGTGCGTCCTCGGACCGCCACGGGCGCAGCAACAGGTCGTCCGCGACGGTGAGCACCGGTTGTTCGAGGTCCGCGAGGCGACCCGGAGGGATGTGGGGCGGCACCAGGTACGGCATGGGCGCATCATGGCACGGGGGCGGCCCCCCGCTCGGGCAGCGCTCCTCGCCCTGGGCGTATTGCCCTGTGAGGTTGGGGACGCGGCTGGCGGGCGGTTGGCCTGCGAGTGCGGTGTGCCCACGGTCGTGATGGTAGGTGTGCAGCGTGGCCGACGTGATTTCGGTGCTTGGGCAGGTCTGACTCCCGACGCGGCGGTCGGGTTCATTCGGGTTCTTTCGGGTTCCTTCGAGATCTTTCGGGTCGTGGGCGGACGGGGGTATGCCGGGAGAGGAAGTGGCCGAATCCGGTGGCCTTGCCGCACCGGATCTGGTCGCTCGCGGTGTTGGCACCGGCGTTGCCAGGACGCAGTCGGCCCGACAGCGCCTCACCGGTGTCGGCCAGGAAGCACAGCAGGGGGTGGAAGACGAAGCCGCCCTTGCGTGTCGGCGCGGCCTGCTCCTTCTCGGAGTGGCAAGTGATCAGCGTGGCGCGGCCCGGACCGCGGGTATGCCCCCATCTTGCTCGGCGGCCTGCATCCAGGCGACTTCCCGAGCTCGGGCACGCGTCGAGCGCAGAGAAACCAGTGTCCTCCCCTCGGCGTCGGCGAGCAGTCGCCAGGCCGTCGGTGTCGCGGCAACCGAACCGAACACCCCTGCCTGGTCCCGCAGTACGGCCAGGTCCGCGATGGCCTCACCGCCGTCGGCGAGCATCACCGCCAGGTCGGTGGCGATCCGGCCCAGATCGTGCCCAGTCCCGCGCTCGGGCCGAAGCGGCCCGAGCGCGGTGGAGTACGCGACGGTGGGCCCGGTGGCATCAGCGATATCCGCCAGTATCCGTACCCCGGCATGACCGACAGAACCCCTTAGCAAGGTTCATCGTCCCAGGTCAGGAAGGCACTTTCACGTTTCCGCCCCAACAGCCGCCGTACTGGCGCTGATCACGCTGCCCCGTCGGGGATCGCCGAGATCCCCGACTGTGAGGATGAGGCGGCACCGCTCGAGGGTCTGACCCGATCCCCGATTGACGCTTCGGCTGTCCTCACTCTGAATCGTCGGCCTTCCGAGCGGTGCCAATGCGTGTACCGGCCGGAGATCGTGACCTCATAGAAGCTTGACCCAAAGCGGTCCCATCACAGTCGTGTCCGTCTGCCGGCCGGTGCGCGCGAGCCCACTCGCCGCGCACGGAAGGAACCCGGCCACCATGTCACAGCCGATCGAGGTGATCGGCGGGATCGACACCCACACCGATCTCCACCAGGCCGCCGTCATCGACACCATCGGCCGACACCTGGCCACCGAGGCGTTCCCCACAACGCCCAAGGGCTACCGAGACCTGCTGGAATGGCTGCGCTCCCACGGCCAAGTACTGGTCGTGGGCATGGAGGGCACAGGCTCCTTCGGTGCCGAACTTTCCCGCTATCTCCATACCAACCAGATCACTGTCATCGAGGTGGACCGACCCGACCGTCGTGCTCGTCGCGCGGCTGGGAAGTCCGACCCCATTGATGCCTACGCCGCCGCCACCGCGGTACTCGCCGGCCGCGCCACAGGCACCCCGAAGCACCGCGATGGCACGGTCGAGGCAATCCGCGGACTGCGCGTGGTACGCGCCAGCGCCGTCAAGGCCCGCACTCAGACCATCAACCAGATCAAATCACTGATCATCACCGCGCCCGCTGCGGTACGCGAAGCACTACGCTCGCTGACCACCACCGAGCTGGTCCGGCGGCTGGCCGCCAGCCGTCCGGGCATCGACCTGGCTGCCCCGGCCACAGCCGTCAAACTGGCCCTCAAGCGTCTGGCCAAGCGCTACCGGCACTTGAGCGAGGAGATAGCAGACGCGGACGCCGACCTGCGCGTCCTGATCACTCGCACCGCCCCCGGCCTGCTCGCGCTGCCGGGCGTCGGGACCGAGACCGCCGGGCAGCTACTGGTCACCGCCGGCGACAACCCCGACAGGCTCGCTTCAGAGGCCTCATTCGCCCACTTGTGCGCCGCCTCACCCGTGCCAGCCTCATCCGGGCGCACAGACCGCCACCGACTCAACCGTGGTGGAGACCGCCAGGCCAACCGTGCGCTGCACACAATCGTGCTGGTCCGCATGCGTCACGACCCGCGCACCCGCGACTACGTCGCACGACGCACCCTCGAAGGACTCAAGACGAAGGACATCTTTAGATGCCTCAAGCACTTCGTCGCGCGAGAGGTCTACCGCCACCTCACCAGCGCATTCACCGGCGCACCCGGGCCGTCTTCTGCAGCTTGACGATCTATAGAAGCTTCAGAGTCAAGCCTCAGCCGCCCCGCCGGTCAGCCAGCCTGTTCGTCGGTCGCCTGGACGTGGTCGGCGATGCCGACGACCAGGACCCGGGTGTCCGGTTCGATGGGCCGCCACCGATGGACGAGGCCACCCGCGCAGTAGAGCGTGTCGCCCTGTTCCAGGCGGTAGAAATTGCCGTCCGCCTCGACCTCTGCCGAGCCGTCGGCCACGTACAGAATCTCGTCGTTGCGGTGCCGGAACTCCCGCCCCCAGTCGTGCGCACCGGTGAACTCCAGGGCGTGCAGCCGCTGATGACCCCGGACCAATGGGCGCATCCGGCCGTCGCTCTCGCCCTCGGCCCCGGTCTCGCGCACGGCGGCGGAGCTGTGGCGCACCACGTCGACGGGGCGCGGGGCCTCGGCCGTGGAGAGCAGCTGGACCGCGCTCGTGCCGAGCGCGTCGGCGATCCGCTGGAGGGAACCCATGCTCGGCCGGGAGCGGCCGTTCTCGATCTGGCTGAGGAAGGGGACGGAGAGTCCGGCCCGCCCCGCGACCTCCGCGAGGGTCATCTCCAGGGCGCGGCGCCGTCGGCGAATACCCGGGCCGACCAGTGGGGTGTCCGCCTCGCTCATCTCACTCACTCCGTGTCCTGCGTGCCACACACCACAACCGGCGGGGGAGATAGCAGCCTACCGGCCCGGTTAACCTTTTAAGTCCCACCTAAAAAAGTTAACCGGGAGGATCGATCCATGCCCCTCGTGGACCAGAACCAGCGACGACGTCGCGGCACGGGCCTCATGGCCCTGGACGAGGACGCCAGCTACGGCGGGTACACCCTCTTCGCCCCGCTGACCGGCAGCGGCGAGGTCTACCTCATCGACATGCGCGGTGCGGTCGTCCACCAGTGGAACCTCCCCTACCGCCCCGGCCGGCACGCCCGGATCCTGCCCAACGGCAATCTGGCGTACAGCGGTGTCCTCCCGGACGAACCGGCTCTCTTCCCGATGTGGCACAAGTACCGCGGCGGGATCATGCAGGAGATCACCCCCGACGGCACAGTGGTGCGCGAGCACCGCGACCGCTACCAGCACCACGACGCGTACCACTACGGCGACGGCCGCCTCCTCTTCTCCGCCCTGGAGCCGCTGACCGGCGAGGCCGCCGCCGCGGTCAGGGGCGGTGTGCCCGGCTCGGAGCCCGGTGGCACGGTGTGGGCGGACACCATCGTGGAGGTGGACGCCGAGGGCAACACGGTGTGGGAGTGGAAGGTCTCCGAGCACCTGGACCGCGACGCGTTCCCGCTGCACCCCGACTACTCGCGCGAGCACTACCCGCTGATCAACAGCGTGCTGCCGACCAGTGACGGCAACATCCTGGCGAGCTTCCGCTCCGTCTCGGCCGTCGTCGTCATCAGCCGTGAGACCGGCGAGATCATCTGGCGCAGCGAGCCCGGTGCCGTATCGCAGCAGCACTGCCCGACCGAGCTGGAGAACGGCAACTTCCTGGTCTTCGACAACGGCGTCTTCCGCCCGCACTGGGACGTCCCGTTCAGCCGCGTCATCGAGATCGAGCGCGCGAGTGGCACCATTGTGTGGCAGTACCACGACCCGGCGCGCGAGTCATTCTTCGCTCCGTTCATGGGCAGCGCCCAGCGTCTGCCCAACGGCAACACGCTCGTGACGGACTCCCCCGCCGGCCGCCTCTTCGAGGTGACCGCGGACGGATATCTGTGCTGGGAGTACGTCGTGCCGTTCTTCGGCGGCTACCAGGAAGAAGAAGTGCGCAAGCTGTTCCCGTCGGAACCCAACGCCGTGTTCCGCTCCTACCGTTACTCGGCCCAGGAGCTCCCCTGGCTCGACGTCCCGAAGGGCTGAGCCGGACCATGGCTTCCCCCGTCCCCGACACCGCCGCCCACGTCGCACCGGTCGACGAGTGGCTCCCCCTCCCCCGGCTGGCGCCCCTGGCGTTCCAGCATCTGCTCGCCGGGATCGCCGCACCCGTCTCCTCGGTGATCCTGATCGGCACCACGCTCTCGCTGTCGGCGTCCCAGACGGCTTCGCTGCTCAGCGCGACGCTGGTGCTGTGCGGTGTCGGGGCGCTGCTCCAGTCGCTGGGCATCAGGCCGCTGCGCATCGGCGCCCGGCTTCCGTTCCTGATGCTGCCGGGCGGCGCGGCGGTGGCGATCTTCCTCCAGGTGGCAAAGGAGCACGGACCGGCCACCGCGTCCGGTTCGGTGCTGATCGCCGCGGTCTTCCTGATTCTCGTGCTGCCGCTGTACGGGCGTCTGGTGCGGTTCTTCCCGCCTCTGGTGATGGGGACCACGGTGGTCCTGATCGGCATCAACATGATCAAGATCACCGCGCCGATGATCGCCTCGGGGCCGGGGCTCGGCTTCGCGACGCTCGGCATCACCGCGCTGTTCTTCCTTGTCATGCGCGGCGTGTGGCGGCAGATGTCGGTGCTGTTCGGCCTCGTGGGCGGCACGCTCGTCGCCGCGGTCGGCGGCACGGCGTTCCACCTGGCGCACGGCAGCACGTTCGCGATGCCCGACCCGTTCCCGTACGGCACCCCGCATTTCGATCTGCTGGCCGCCGTGCCGCTGCTGGTCTTCGCGCTCGCCTCGCTCGCCGAGGCCACCGGCCAGACCGTGCTGAACAGCGAGGCCGTGGGCCGTACGCCGGACGCCGCGCGTGACGTGCCGCGGATCTCCCGGGCCGACGCGGTGACCTCGCTGGGGGCCGGGGTCTTCGGTACGTCGCTGATGGTGACGAGCGCCGAGAACATCGGCATCGTCCAGCTCACCCGGGTCCGCAGCCGTTTCGTCACGGCGGGCGCGGGGGTGCTGCTGATCGTCTGCGGTCTGATCACACCGCTGACCCGGCTGCTCGCGGCCATCCCGGAGCCGGTGGTCGGAGCCGCGGGGCTGATCATCTACGCGGTGATCGCGACGATGGGGTTCGGCATGCTCAGCCGCGAGAACCTCAGCCACGGCACCAACGGCATCGTGGTCGCACTGGCGCTCTGCGTCGGTCTGCTGCCGGTCTTCGCGCCGGAGATGTACGCGGGCCTGCCCGTGTGGGCCCGCACGATCTTCGGCAGCGGCGTCGCCGCCGGGGCGCTGGCCGCGGTGGTCCTCGCGGCGGTGTTCGGGCGGCTCGGCCCGAAGGAGGAGCAGCCGCGGGAGGAGCCGACGGCGAAGGCCGAGGCGGAGCCCGGGGCGAAGGCCGAGGCGGAGCCCGGGGCGAAGGCCGAGGCCGGCTCCGCCCCGTAGCCGGCCCGTCGTCACACCGGGTGCCCCCTCGCACGGAAGCTCGTGCCGGGGGGCACCCGCACATCGTCCGCACCCGTCCCACCCCTCATTGAAAGTTCACACACCGCGTACGATGACGGCATGAACCGGCTGAGCGAACGGACCCACCGACATGTGCGGGGCATCCGCGCGTCGGCCGTGCTCGGCTGGCTGTTCGTGCTGCTCGCCATGGTCTCGTGCTGTTCGATCACAGCCCCGGCCGCGCACGGCTCCGGTGACCACCCGGCCGTCGCCCGCACCATCACGCCCACGCACCAGGCGCTCGCCCGGATCGTGGTGGCCGATTTCCCCGAGGACCGGGGTATGGGCAGTTCCTGTCACGGGACCTCCGAGCACTCCACCCCGGTCGTGCTGCCCGGCCAGAGCGCACCCGTGGCGCTCCCCGGTGGGACCGTCGTCGTTCCGGTCGCCCCGCTCACCGGCGCGGCCGCGATCCGCGGCCCGTCCAACGACGCCGTGCGGGACGTCGACCATCTCCGTCTGCAGGTTCAGCGGATCTAGAGGCAGGACCCGTTCCCCGGAACACCGGGGAACGGACTCCGCATGCCCTCAGCTCCATTTCTCCGTTGAACCGAAGGACCCCCCATGGCTTCCGCCAAACAGCAGAACACCTCTGCCTCCGCACGTCGCGCCAAGCTGGAGGAGGCCCGCCGCAAGGAGCGGGCCCGCGAGCGGCGCAGCCGCGTCATCACCATCACCGCGTCCGTCGCCGTGGTCGCCGCGCTCGTCGCGGGCGGCGGCTATCTGATGTCCGCCGCCGACGACAAGGACAGGGCCGGGACTGCGGCCAAGTCCTCTCCGGTGAAGGGCGAGCGGACCTGGGACAAGCTCACCCAGAACCACGTCGAGAAGCAGGTCGGCTACCCGATGAACCCGCCGGTCGGCGGCGATCACAACCCGATCTGGATGAACTGCAACGCCGACGTCTACACCAAGGCGATACCGAAGGAGAACGCCGTCCACTCCCTTGAGCACGGCGCGGTCTGGGTCACGTACACCAGCAAGGCGACCCCGGCCGACCTGGAGAAGCTCCGCGAGCGGGTCAGGTCGACGCCCTACTCCCTGATGAGCCCGGTCGAGGACCAGGCCGCCCCGCTGATGCTCAGCGCCTGGGGCAAGCAGGTCACGGTGGACGGCGCCGCCGACGCGCGCGTGGGGCAGTTCTTCACCAAGTACGTGCAGGGCCCGCAGACCCCGGAGCCGGGCGCGGCCTGCACGGGCGGGGTCGCCCAGTGACTTCCGCGATCCGCTCCTCGCGTCCGATGGTGCTGGCCGGCGGCGCGGTGCTGCTGCTGGCGGTGGGCCTGGTCGCGCTCATGCTCGTGCGGCCGTCCTCGTCCGCCGGCTCCGCCTCCGTCGCGGCCGCTCCCTCGGACACGTCGGTCGACGTCGGGTTCGCCCGTGACATGTCGGTCCACCATCAGCAGGCGGTCGAGATGTCGTTCATCGTGCGGGACCGCACCTCCGACGAGGCGGTGCGCCGGCTCGCGTACGACATCATCAACACACAGGCCAATCAGCGGGGCATGATGCTCGGCTGGCTGGAGACGTGGGGCCGGGCGAAGTCCTCCTCGGCCGTGCCCATGAAGTGGATGAACCACCCCTTCACCCCGAGGGGCGACGGTTCGCTGATGCCCGGCATGGCGACCGACACCGAACTCGAAGCACTGCGGGCGGCGAAGGGCCGGGACGCCGAGGTGCTGTTCCTGAAGCTGATGACCCCGCACCACCGGGCCGGGGTGGAGATGGCTCGGGCCGCGGCCGGCTCGGCGGACACGGACGAGATCAGGAACCTGGCGGCGGGGATGGTGCGCGGCCAGCAGTCGGAGATCGCACTGATGGCGGACATGCTCAAGGAGCGCGGCTCGACGGGCTGACCGCCACCCGGCGGGCCGGACTCTCCGACGGCCGGAAAGTCCGGCCCGCCGGGTCGCACAAGGGATCGCATAGGCTCGGCTCCGACATGAAGAGCAACGTCACACCGCTGGGGCCCAAGGCCGACAAGGACACTGTGCGCCGGAGCAACCTCAGCCTGGTGCTGCGGGCCGTCCGCGACGAGGCCGAGGGCGGGGCGACCAGGGCCGGGGTCGCCGCACGGGTGGGGCTTACCCGGGCCGCGGTGTCCTCGCTGGTCGAGCAGTTGCTCGACACCGGTTTCCTCACCGAGTCCGGCAAGACGTTCAGCGGGCAGGCGGGCCGCCCCGGGACCGCGCTCAAGGTGGCGCGCACCGGGCCCGCCGGGCTCGGTGTGGAGATCAACGTCGACTATGTGTCGGTGTGCGTCGTCGACCTGGCCGGCACCGGACGCGTCCGGCTCACCGAGCACCTCGACAACCGCGGCGCACCCCCCGAGGAGGTCCTGGCGCGGGCCGCCGGCATCGCCGCCCGCACCCTGGAGTCGGCCCGCGAGCAGGAGCTCCTGCCGGTCGGGGTGGCGCTCGCCCTGCCCGGACTGGTCTCCGGCGGCACGGTGCGCCAGGCGCCCAACCTGGGCTGGAACCGGGTGCCTGCCGAGGAGCTCTTCGCGGCCGCGCTGGCCGGAGCCCGCCCCGGTCACCCGGCGCTGACGGTGACCTCCGAGAACGAGGCCAATCTGGCGGCGCTGGCCGAGCTCTGGTTCGGCGGACTCGACGACCTGCGCAGCTTCGTCTATCTGACCGGCGAGATCGGTGTCGGCGGCGCACTGGTCGTCGACGGTGAACTGCTGCGCGGGGCGCACGGATTCGCCGGCGAGATCGGGCATGTGGTGGTGGACGCCGAGGGGCCTCGGTGCCGGTGCGGCTCGCGCGGCTGTCTGGAGCAGTACGCGGGTCAGTCGGCGCTGCTGCGGGCCGCCGGGGTGGCGGAGTCCGGCAGCGGCGCCGGGGTGGCCGAGCTGGAACGGCGCGCCCGCGCGGGGGACGAACGGGCGGTGGCCGCGGTCGCGGAGGCCGGCCGGATGCTGGGGCGGGTGCTGTCGGGGGCGGTGAATCTGCTCGATCCGGACGCGGTGGTGCTCGGCGGGATCTACCGGAACCTGATGCCGTGGCTGTCGCCGCCCGCCGACCAGGAGCTGACCGGCCGTGTGGTGTCGGGGCTCTGGTCCGCGGGGAGCGGGCGGCTGCGTGCCTCGTCCGTCGCCGGTGACGCGGCCCGGGGCGCCGCGGCGCTGGTGCTTACGGGGGTGCTGGCCGATCCGGTGGCGTACGCGGGCCGCCCGGCCGGCTGAGCGGCCGGGCGGTTCCCGGGGTCAGCGGACCCCGAGCAGGTGGTCCATCGCCAGCTGGTCCAGGGCCTCGAACGCCATCCCCCGTTCCGCCGCCGCCGTCACGTCGAACTCCTCGTACGCCGACCGGTCGGCCAGCAGTCCGGCGACGCCGTCCTCGGCGGTGCGACGGGCCAGTTCGTCGAGCCGGGACGCGCGCAGCGCCTCCTGGACGGCGGGGTCGGCCCGGAAGGCGGCGGCGCGCTCCTTGAGGATCAGGTAGTTGCGCATGCAGCCCGCGGCCGAGGCCCAGACCCCGTCGTGGTCCTCGGTCCGCGGCGGCTTGAAGTCGAAGTGCCTCGGGCCCGTGTATCCGGCGGTCTCCAGCAGGTCGACGAGCCAGAACGCCTGGCGCAGATCCCCGGCGCCGAACCGGAGGTCCTGGTCGTACTTGATGCCGGTCTGACCGTTCAGATCGATGTGGAAGAGCTTGCCCGCCCACAGGGCCTGCGCGATGCCGTGCGGGAAGTTCAGCCCGGCCATCTGCTCGTGCCCGGTCTCCGGGTTGACGCCGACCAGCTCCGGGCGCTCCAGCCGCTCGATGAAGGCGAGGGCGTGGCCGATGGTGGGGAGCAGGATGTCGCCGCGCGGCTCGTTCGGCTTGGGCTCGATGGCGAACCTCAGGTCGTAGCCCTGCTCGGTGACGTATGCGCCGAGCAGGTCGAAGGCTTCCTTCATCCGGTCCAGGGCGAGCCGGATGTCCTTGGCGGCGCCGGACTCGGAGCCCTCGCGGCCGCCCCAGGCGACGTAGGTGGTGGCGCCGAGCTCGACGGCGAGGTCGATGTTGCGCAGCGTCTTGCGCAGGGCGTAGCGGCGTACGTCGCGGTCGTTGGCGGTGAACGCGCCGTCCTTGAACACCGGGTGGGTGAACAGGTTCGTCGTCGCCATGGGGACGACGAGACCGGCCGCGTCCAGCGCCTGCCGGAACCGCTTCACGATTCCTTCGCGCTCGCTGTCCGTGGAGCCGAACGGAATCAGGTCGTCGTCGTGGAACGTCACACCGTACGCGCCCAGCTCCGCGAGCCGCCGCACGGATTCGGCCGGGTCGATCGCCGCGCGGGTCGCGTCGCCGAACGGGTCGCGTCCCTGCCAGCCCACCGTCCAGAGTCCGAAGGTGAACCGGTCCTCGGGGGTGGGCGTGAAGCGTTCCGTCATCGTCTGGCCGCCTTCGGTGCTGTCGGGCCCGGGGTCGGTCGAGCCCTCGGACCTTATTTGTTCACTGTCATTACTAATGATGCATGGTCGACCTCTGCCGCGTAACCCCTCACGCGCCACTGTTCGGCGGGGGCCCGGTCACGTATTTTGTTTGGCGCACCACCGAAATCGGCAGTGCCCTCCGCACGGGGCCGCAGCACAGGAATGAGGGCGCCATGCCGCCGCGTACCGTCGTCATCGGCGTGGACAGCTCCACCCAGTCCACCAAGGCCGTCTTCGTCGACGCCACGAGCGGGCGGCTGCTCGCCGTCGGCCGCGCGCCGCATGTGGTCCGGGGCGGGGCGGGGGCCCGCGAGAGCGATCCGGAGGTGTGGTGGCAGGCACTGCGCGGCGCCGTCGCCGCCGGGCTGAAGGAGTCCGGGGCCGCCGCGTCGGCGGTGACCGGCATCGCGGTCGCCGGGCAGCAGCACGGACTGGTGGTCCTGGACCGTTCGGGCCGTCCGCTGCGCCCCGCGATGCTGTGGAACGACACCCGTTCCGCCCCGCAGGCCGCCGCACTCACCGAGGCACTCGGCGGCCCGGACGCCTGGACGGCACGGACCGGGTCGGTGCCGGTGGCCGCCGTCACCGCGTCGAAGTGGCGGTGGCTGCGGGAGAACGAGCCGCACACCGCCGCCGCGACCGCGGCCGTACGTCTGCCCCACGACTTCCTGACCGAACGGCTCACGGGCACCGCAGCCACCGACCCCGGCGACGCCTCGGGCACCGGGTGGTACTCCACCGCGACCGGCTCCTACGACCCCGGGCTCCTCGAACTCCTCGGCCTGGACGCCTCGTTGCTCCCCGAGGTGGCCCGGACCGGCGCGACCCGCGTCGGCTCGCTCACCGCGGCGGCGGCCGAGGCGCTCGGGCTGCCCGTCACGACCGCGGTGGCCGCGGGCACCGGTGACAACATGAGCGCCGCCGTCGGCCTCGGACTGGGCGGCGCCGGTCTCCTCGACCACCCCGTCCTCAGCCTCGGCACCTCGGGCACGGTCTTCGCGGCGTCCCGGACCCGGCCGGCGTCCCCGGCGCTCTCCGGCTTCGCCGCGACGGACGGCACCTATCTCCCGCTGGCCTGCACCCTCAACTGCACGCTGGCCGTGGACAAGGTCGCCGCACTGCTCGGCCTGGACCGCGACGACACCTCCCCCGGCGGCGAAGCGGTGTTCCTGCCCTACCTCGACGGCGAGCGCACCCCCGACCTGCCCGCCGCCGCCGGGCTGCTCACCGGCCTCCGGCACGACACCACACCCCGTCAGCTCCTCGGTGCCGCCTACGAGGGCGCCGTGGTCACCGTGCTGCGCGCCCTGGATGAACTCCTGCGGGCCTGCGGCCTCGACCCGGCCGACCCCGGGGTGGCCGGCCGCCCGCTGCGGCTGATCGGCGGCGGCGCCCGGGGCCGGGCCTGGGTGGAGACGGTACGGCGGCTCTCCGGGCGGCCCGTGATCGTGCCCGGGGCCGGCGAGCCGGTGGCGCTGGGCGCCGCCGCACTGGCCGCGGCCGCGGCCACCGGCGCGGACCCGGTCGCGACCGCCGCCGGCTGGAGCAGCGGCGAGGACGTCCGGCTGCCGCCCGTCCGGCGGGACTCGGCCGCCTGGGAGCGGGTCGGGTCGGTGCTGGAGCGGGCCTCGGGGCCCCTGCTCGGCGGTTTCTGACCGTTCCCCAGCAGCCTGCGGACCGGTTTGGGGTAGTGCGGCGATCTTCACTAGTATCCGGCGATGATCATAAGAAAAAGGCTGACGGCCGGGGTGGGCATCCTGCTCGCCACCCTGACCGCCGGGCTCGGCACGGCGCTCCCCGCCGCAGCCGACGAAGCCCCCGCCAAAGCCTCCCCCAAGGTCGAGCTGGTGCTCGACGTCAGCGGCTCCATGCGGACCCGCGACATCGACGGCCAGTCCCGGATGACGGCCGCCAAGCAGGCGTTCAACGAGGTGCTGGACGCGGTGCCCGAGCAGGTGGAGCTCGGCATCCGGACGCTCGGCGCCGACTATCCGGGCAACGACCGCAAGGTCGGCTGCAAGGACACCAAGCAGCTCTACCCGGTCGGCCCGCTGGACCGCACCGAGGCGAAGACCGCGGTCGCCACCCTGGCCCCCACCGGGTGGACCCCGATCGGCCCGGCCCTGCTGGGCGCCGCCGACGACCTCGAAGGCGGTGACTCCACCCGCCGGATCGTACTGATCAGTGACGGCGAGGACACCTGCGGCCCGCTCGACCCGTGCGAGGTGGCACGTGACATCGCGGCCCGCGGCATCCACCTCGTCATCGACACCCTCGGACTGGTGCCGAACGCGAAGATCCGCGAGCAGCTGACCTGCATCGCCGAGGCCACCGGCGGCACCTACACCGCGGTCCAGCACACCGATGAACTCTCCGGCCGGGTCAAGCAGTTGGTGGACCGGGCCGCCGAGCCCGTCGTCACCCCGGTGGCGACCGAGGGCGCGAACAGCTGCTCCGCGGCGCCGCAGCTCAAGGCCGGCCTGTACACCGACCGCGAGAAGTTCGGCGAGCACCGCTGGTACCGGGTGGATGTGCTGCCCGGCCAGGAACTGCGCGCCTCGGTCAGCGTCTTCGCCGACCGTGCCGTGAACAACGACTACGGCGTGCTGCTGCGCGCGCTGACCGTGCACGGCCGGGAAATCGTGCGCGGCTCGGAGTCGGGCACCGGCCGCACCGACGCGATCTCCTCCGGCCTGCGCTACCCCAAGGCCGAACAGGACGACACGGACGGCGATGAGAAGCCGGCCGCCGAGACCGTGTGTCTCCAGGTCGGCAATTCCTTCTCGGCCCCCGCCTCGGTGAAGACCTCGCCCGGCATGCCGGTCGAGCTGACCGTGGACCTGGTGGACTCCCCGGACGAAGCCGCCGATGTGGCCGCGTTCGGGCTCGGCCGCGGCTGGTGGCTGCTGGGTGTGCTGGTGCTCACCGGGCTGATCGCGGGCCTGGTCGTCGGCTGGGTCTCGCGCTGGCGCGTCGCCGTCTGGAGGACCAACTGATGCGTAGGACACGTGTATTCGCGGGCGCGCTGCTCACCGGGCTCGCCCTGCTGACCTCGGCGGGCGCCGCGGTGGCCGACGACCCGTCGGCGAGCCCGAGCCCGAGCGCCTCCGAGGACGGTGCCGGACCCACCGAGGCCGGCACCACCTTCCGTACGGCGACGGCCCTCCGGCAGAACCAGCTCGCCACCGCCGGGGCGTCCACGGGTGACTACCTGTACTGGGTGTTCCCCGCCGACGCGGGCCAGCGGGCCACCGTCAAGGCGAAGATCACCCTGCCGCCGAGCGCCTCCCGGCACGGCACGTCGGCGTGGCAGGTCGATGTGTACGACGGGCTGCGGCGCCGCCAGGCCTGCATGTACGGCCGTCAGACCGGCAAGGCCGCCGCCGACGCGTCGGCGGTCGAGCTGACCTGCGTACTGCGCACCGTCCGCGCCTGGTCCGAGCCCTGGGCCAACGACCCGCTGCCGGGCAGCTACTACGTACGGCTGACGGTCGTCGATCTGCCGTCGGCGGACCTCGGGCTTCCGGTGAAGACCGAGGTCGAGGTCACGGCGGCCGACAAGGGCGGCGCCGGCGATGTGGACGGCGCGCTCGCCGAGCCGCTGGTCCCCGGTGTGTCCTCCGTCGCGCAGGCCTCCGACGGCTCGTCCGACGGTGACGAGGACGGTTCGTCCAGGGTCTCGCTCGGCAGCGAGCCGGAGGACGGCTGGGCGTCGGGCTGGTGGACCGACCGCTGGCTGTGGACGGTCGGCGGCGGCGTACTCGGAGCGATCGCGGCCGTGTTCGGCTACTCCCTCACGCGCGGCAACGGCCGCCCGTCCAGGGTCCCGCCGGGCGTCTGACCCGCACACCCCGCCGGACGGGCCCCGCTCCCGGGGCCCGTCCGGCGGTGGCGCACAGCGACTACCCTCGACAACTCACGTACCGCACAAGGCCGATGACAGTTCCAGGGCCCGCGGTACCCCTGAAGTCAGGTCGCCGCGCACCGGACCGGTGCGCCACGAGGGAGCGGAGACATTCATGTCCACGGAGACCGGCCCGGCCATCGACGCCGAGCCGCGGAGCCACCGGATCGTGCCGGGCCCCAAGGGGCTGCCGTTCCTCGGGAACCTGCCGCAGTTCGGGAAGAACCCCCTCGCCTTCTTCGAGCGGCTGCGCTCCCACGGGGACATGGTGGGCTGGCGATTCGGCCCCAACTCCTGTGTGTACATAGCGGATCCGGACTGCATAGGCGAGCTGCTCACCGAGACGGAACGCTCCTTCGACCAGCCGGCCCTGGGAATCGCCTTCCGCACCGTGATGGGCAACGGCGTGGTGGTCGCCCGCGGCACGGACTGGCGGCGCAAGCGTTCGCTGGTGCAGCCCTCCGTACGTCCCAAGCAGGTGCGCTCGTACGCGGCGACGATGGCGAGCAGCACGGTGGAGCTGGCGGACACCTGGTCGGGCGGTGAACGCGTCGACATCAAGCGGGAGATGGCGGCGCTGACGCAGCGGATCGCGGTGCGCACCATCTTCGGTGTCGACACCGCGGCCGACGCCGAGGCGATGGGCCGGGCGATGGATGTGGCGCAGCAGGAGATCGGCAAGGAGTTCGCCGGGATCGGCGCGCTGCTGCCGGACTGGGTGCCGACCCCCGGCCGGGCCAGGATCAGGAAGGCCGCGGCGGTCATCGACGCCGAGGTCGGCCGGGTCGTCGCCCGTCACCGTGACGGCGGGGACGAGCGCCCCGATCTGCTGAGCCGGCTGCTGACGGCGGTCGACGAGACGGGTGAGCGCCTCACCGACCGGGAGATCCGCGACGAGACGGTCACGCTGTACATCGGCGGGCACGAGACGACCAGTTCCACACTGGTGTGGGCCTGGTATCTGCTGGCCCGCAATCCGCGGGTGCGTGCCGCGCTCGCCGAGGAGCTGGACCGGGTGCTCGGCGACCGGGAGCCGGGGTTCGACGACTACGCGCGGCTGACGTACACCCAGTCCGTGGTCAAGGAGACGCTGCGCCTCTACCCGACGATCTGGCTGGTCACCGGTGTCGCGAAGGCGGGTGCCCGGATCGGCGGTGTGCCGATGCCGGAGGGCACCCGGGTGTGGACCAGCCAGTGGGTGACTCAGCGCGACGCGCGGTGGTTCCCCGAGCCGGAGGAGTTCCGTCCCGAGCGGTGGGATCCGGAGCAGGGCGACAGCATCGCGGAATACGCCTGGTTCCCGTTCGGCGGGGGCCCCCGGGTCTGTCTGGGCACCCGGTTCGCAATGGTCGAGTCGGTGCTGATCCTGGCCGTGCTGGCCCGCCGCTTCGAGCTGGACGTGGACCCGGGTGTCATCGAGCCGGTCCCGTCGCTCACGCTGCAGCCCGACCGGGACGTGATGGCGACGGTCCGCCCCCGGTGAGGCTCGCGGGGCGGGCCCGGTGGCCGCTCCGGCCGCCCTCGGACCCGCCCCGTAGGCTGCCGTGGTCCGCAGCGCCGCACGCCCTCCGCGTCGGCCCGGTCCCCGGCCGAGGAGGCTGACACGCATGGGCGGTTCCGGCAGGCCCGGCCGGCGCAGGGCCGTGTCCGCCTCCCTGGTGTACACCGCACGCCCGCCGCGCGGCTCCGCCACCGCGTCCGGCCGCCGCCGGGACACGGTCCGCGGCTGCGGCTGCATGGCGGCCGTGGTGATCGGCATCGTCGTCCCGGCCATCGGGTCCACGCTCGGCGGCACCGGTCTGTGGAGGTGGGCGCGGGACAGCTTCCCGGGCGGGGGTTACGGCTTCGCGGTGGCTGTCGGCGCGCTGGTCCCGGTGACGTTCGCGGCCGGGGCGATCTCGGCCGCCACCGTCGGCCGGGCGGCGAGCAGGGCCCGTTCGGCGCTCGGGGCCGTCGCGGCGGTGCTGAGCTTCGCGCTGCTGATGCTGCTCGGCACGGCCTGCGTCGAGATGATGGGCCCCAGCCGCCGGCACCACGACCGGACGGGCGGCTGGGCCTACGAGCACTACGCCTGGGTCTGGGCCGTGGCACTGTCGGCGGGCCTCGTCACGGGCGCGCCGATGGTGGCCGCGTTCCTGCTGCGGGTCCGCGCCCGTGCGCAGCGGGACGGCCAGGCGGGAGCAGCGTAACCCTCCCGGCACCGGATACACCGAACCGATATGTCCGATCTGTCGCGGGGATCGGGTCGTACGGTTCACACTGTCCATGTCGGCTGCACCGGCCGACGGGCCGCCCGGCCGTATCCGCAGGCTGTCGATCCAACGGGAGAAGCACCATGCGTCTTGGCTCCGTTCTCACCGCCGCGCTCGCCGTCGCGGCCACCGTGCCGCTGACCGGCACCGCGGCGTCCGCGACGACCGGCACCGCGAGCCGCCTCGCGACCTGCCAGGAGAAGGCCCTCTCCGTGCACGCCGCACCCGGCGGACAGCGGAACGTGGCCCGGATCGACGTCGTCAACAACGGCAGCCGGACCTGTGTGGTGGACCGGATCCCGACCATCACCTTCCGGGGCCTCGACGGCTCCGCCGAGGCCGTCCCGCCCGCCGGGAGCGGTCCCTACGAGCTGTCCCCGGGCGAGCGGGCGTACGCCGCCGTACGGACCGCGGACCCGGCGGCTGCCGGGGGACACGTCGTCGGCAGCCTCTCGGTGGCGGCGGACCCCTCCCATCTGGGCGTCGCCTTCCGCGCGGCCGCCGTGGGCATGCCGGAGGGGGTCCATGTGTGGATTCCGGTTACCACCCTGTGGCAGGAGTCGCGGGCGGCGGCGGACAGCGCGCTGGCGGACGCGCTGGGGTGAGGCTCGGCTACAGTCCGTAGCTCGTGCCGCCGACGGTGCGCCGCGGGTCGGGGGCGGTCGTCGCGCACAGCGGGCCGGCCTCGAAACCGGCATTGACCAGGGACGTGGCCCGGCCTGCGGAGTCCACCAGCTTCAGGGCGTGCCACCGCGGCAGCCAGAACACCCGTCCGCGGTGGGCCGTGAGCAGTTCGGTGAGGGCCGCCGGGGCGTGTGTCCACACCCTCGGCAGTTCCTCGGCGTGGTCGAAGGCGGCGCGCAGTTCGAACCAGCCGTCGGCGCCGACGTCACCGGAGGTGAGCAGCAGCTCCACGGCCTGGCCGGGCTCCTGGTGGCACTTCTTGGTGTGGATCCAGTGGACGTGGTGACCGGGGCCGTAGCTGGTGCAGCCGTCGTTCTGGACGAGGTGGGGGAGCATGGTGTTCCGTCTTCCCGAGATCATGGACCCCAGGTGCGCCGCCCCGATGGTCCGCTGTTCCCCGCGCGCTGCGCACGGGGCCGGTCGTCACCCGGAGCACCCGCAGCGGAGCGGGGTGCCGTCCAGTTAGCCGGGGCTGTGCACTGGAACTCATGACCTGCGGGAACTGTATCCCACGGACGGCGGTGCCCGACGGGGGGTCAGGTGCTCAGCCGTGCAGCAGTACGGGGAAGGCCTCCATGTCGTTCTGCGTCATCACCGGCAGCCTGCGGACCTCCTCGTCCGGGACGGCCGCCCGCAGTGCCGGGAAGCGTGCGAAGAGTGCCGGCAGGGCGATGGCAGCCTCCACGCGGGAGAGCGCCGCTCCGGGGCAGATGTGCGGGCCGTGGCCGAAGGTCATGTGGCGGATCGGAGTCGACCGGGTGATGTCGAAGGCGTCGGCGTCCGCCCCGTGCTGCTCGATGTCGCGGCCGATGGCTCGGTACGAGATCACCACCCCCTCGCCCTTCGCGATCACCTCGTCGCCCACCTGGATGTCCTGGGTGGCGAACCGCATCAGCAGATGGGTGGTGGGGGTATCCCAGCGCAGGGTCTCCTCGATCACCGTCTCCCACGGGATCTCACCGTCGAGGACGCGGCGGAGCTGGTCGGGGTGGGTGAGCAGGGCCCGGACGGCGTTGAGGATCAGCCCGATGGTGGTCTCGTGCCCGGCGGCCACCATGGCCTTGAGGTTGCCCGCCACCTCTTCCTCGGTGAGCGGTTCGCCGCCCTCCTCGGCCAGGATGAGCGCGCTGGTGAGGTCGTCGGTGGGACGCGCCTTCCTCTCCTGTACGAGAGCGGCGTAGAACACGTCCAGCTCGGCGAGCAGCGCCAGGCGTTCCTCCTGCGGGGTGAGCATGGAGAAGAACGCCTTGTACCGCTTCATCAGCATGGGGTGCTCGGCCTCGTCCACACCCATCAGCATGCCGACGACGCGCATCGGCAGCGGCTGGGCGAACCCGGACTTGAGGTCGACCACACCGTTCTCGCTCCTGCCGCTCTCCTCGTCGAGCGCGTCGAGCAGTTCCTCGGTGAACTTCTCGATGTCCGGGCGGATCTCCTCCAGCCGGCGCGGGGTGAGTGCCTGGGAGGTCTTGGTGCGCAGCCGTCGGTGCTCGGCGCCGTCCACGGTGAACATGGAGCGACCGGCGTCGATCATGCCGATCAGCGGCCACTCGTGGGTGACCTCGCCGCGCTGCCAGAGCCCCCAGGCTTCGAGGTCCTTGACCAGGCGGGGGTCGACGAGGAGTTGGCGGGCCAGCGCGTGCCGGGTGACGGTCAGGGCCGGAACGCCGAGCAGTTCGATCCTGGCGAGCGGACCGGCATCGCGCAGTCGCGCCGTCTCTCCGTCCAGGTCCTGGACCAGCGGGTCGAGGACGACGGGAGCGCCGCTCGAAGCGGCACCCCGGGCAGCGGCGTGCGGGCAGTTCACGACGGGACTCCTGTCGGACGGACGGGGGCGAACCGGACGGGCAGCGCGGTCATGCCCCGCAGGAAGGCGGACTGCCGCCGGACCAACTCAGCGACCGGTACGGAGAGTTCCAGGTCGGGGAGCCGGTCGAGCAGCACCTCGATGCCGGTGCGGGCGATGATTTCGGCGATCTCCTGCGCGGGAAAGGGACAGCGGTACTCGCCGTGGCTGAACGCCAGGTGGGCGCTGTTGCCGCGCTGACCGGACGGTCCGCCCGAGGCGGAGAGGTGCTGGCGGATGTGCGGATCGGCGTTGGCCGCGCCCAGGCCCAGCAGCAGCATGTCCCCGGCCCGGATGCCGCGGCCTCCCAGCCGGGTGTCGCGGGCCGCCCAGCGGCCGGCGAGGATCTGTGTCGGACCTTCCTCCCAGAGCACCTCGTTCATGGCTTCGGCGACGCTGTGCCGGCCGCCGGTGAGCGCCACGGCGAACTGGTCGTCGGTGAGCATCAGCCGGAGCGAGTTGCCGATCCAGTCGGCGGTGGTGAGGTGTCCCGCTGCCGTGATGGCCATCAGGTCGAGTACGTACTCCTCGTCGGTGAACTCCCCCGCGTACGCCAGCATGCGCGAGGTCACGTCGTTCCCGGGCATGGCCCGACGGGACGCCAGCAGCCGCCGCATGCTCTCGGCGAACCGCAGATGGGCCTCCTGCGCTCCCGGCCCGCCGTCGGCCAGGTCCCCGAGCACCTCGGCGATCCGCGGCCCGTCCGCGTCGGGGAATCCGACCAGGCGGGCGAGGACGAGCACCGGCAGCGGTACGGCGAAGTCGGCGATCAGGTCCGCCGTGCCCCGCCGGCAGAACCCGTCGACGAGGCGGTCCGCCAACTCCTCGCAGTCCCTGCGGAGTTCGAAGTGCTCGACCTCTTCGAGGGCCTGCCCGACCATCGCGGCGTGGCGTCGGTGCTCGGCGCCGGCGGTGAAGTAGACGGACGGCATCGGCCGGCCGACCATCGGCAGCAGCGGCCAGTCCTCGGGGATGTTCCCCCACTGGTTCCACAGCCCGACGTCCCTGGGGAACAACTCGCCGTTGCTGGTGACCTGGTGGAGTTCGCGGTAGCCGATGACCAGCCAGGCCGGTACCCCTCCGGGCAGTTCGACGGGCACCACGGGACCGTGTTCGCTCCGCATGGCGCGGTAGACGGCATGGGGTTCCGTGTGGAATCCGGGTCCGCTGAGGGGCACGGCGGAGCCCCCGGCGTTTGCCGGGCAGCGCCCGGTGCCGGGCGGCGGGGATGCGGTCGGGTGGCCGGACACCGCGGATGCGGGCGTCGTCATCGTACGGAATCTCCTGCGACGAAGGCTTCGCTCATAGCGGTGGTCGGTTGATCAACGCGCCTTCACTATAGGGAAATTCAGTGAGCCTTCGGACACTATTCGCGACCACTCTCACCATCATTCCGATCCAGTGAGTCCGTTTTCTGAGCATGGTTGATCAAAAGGGCGGGGATGCGCCACCCCTCACCACCCACCCCACCCGTGCGCCCGCCGCGAATTCCCACTCCGGTCACTTTTCGAAACGTTGACCTGGGCACCCGGCCGGAACGCCGGACCAAGCGTTGACATGCACCGGTCGCACGGTGAATTCTGATGCTCGAATATCCAGAGTTCCAATCATGTCTGCGCAGGCATCGGCTATTTCACTGTTCGGTACGAACGGAGAACACTCCTTGCGGATACTCAAGAAACGTCCCGGTCGAGCGGCGGTCGGCACGCTCTCGGTGATCGTCCTCGCGCTCACCGCCCTGACCGCCCCCGCCCCGCGGGCACAGGCAGCGGCCACGCCAGCGGGCACCCTGGACGGCACCACGAAGAATGTGACGTGGCAGAGCCCGGTCTACGCCAAGGGCACCGTCGACTCCCCCGCCAAGTGCGGCACGGCCGCCGAGGACCCCGAGAACGCGGTCTGCGCCCGGTTCGACCTGACTGTCGACCCGCCCGAGGGCCAGTGGGACGACAACCCCGAGGGCGGCGTCCCTGTCTCCATCCAGTGGGAGACGCCCACGGACGACTTCGACATGTACATCTACGACTCGGCCGACAGACAGGTGGCCTCCAGCGCGGGCACCGCCGACCCCGAGTCCACGGTCATCCCGAAGGCTTCCGGGACGTACCACGTGGTGGTCGTCCCCTACGACGTGCACAACAACTCCTTCAGCGGAACGGCGTATCTGCCCGAGGCCACCGATGCCGGGAACCTCACCGGTTTCAGCGGCTCGCACGGCAGGTACGAGATCGCGGCCGGTGCACTCAAGGCACGCGCCGAGTTCTTCACCGACGACACACTGCGGCTTCAGGCATCCCCGGACGGCGTACTCGCCGACCCGAAGGACAGCCACATGATCCGGCAGCGGCCCACCGCCCAGCCGCACACCAAGTCCTTCGACGCGGGCACCTATTACGGGATCCGCTCCAAGGGCGTGGTGCTGCGCGTGTACAAGAAGCCGTTGCGCTTCGGCCTCTACAAGGCCGACAACCGTACGGCCGTCTGGCAGGAGGCCGACCCGCTGCGCTGGACCGGCGGTGGCATGCGGCAGAGCCTGAAGCGCGGGACCGACGAGCAGTTCTTCGGCGGCGGCGAGCAGAACGGCAGCTTCTCGCACCGCGACCGAATCATGAACGTCGGCAACAACACCGACTGGAACGAGGGCGGTTACAACAACTCCCAGCCGTTCTACCTCTCCACGGCCGGCTACGGCGTGTTCCGCAACACCATGACGCCCGGCATCTACGACTTCGGCTCCCCGGTGAGAACCGGTCAGCAGGAACGGCGCCTGGACGCGTACTACTTCACCGGTGACACCAAGACGGTCATCGGCAAGTACACCTCCCTGGTGGGCAAGCCGTTCATGCCCCCGGTGTACGGGCTGGAGCCCGGCTCCGCCGACTGCTACCTGCACAACGCCAACCGGGGCGAGCGCCACACCCTGGACGCGCTGAAGGTCTCCGACAGCTATGCCGACAACGGGATGCCGCTCGGCTGGATGCTCGTCAACGACGGCTACGGATGCGGTTACGAGAACCTCCCGGAGACCGGTGCGGGACTCAACAAGAACCATGCCCAGCTCGGGCTCTGGACACAGAACGGTCTGCCCGACGAGGCCGCGGAGGCCAAGGCCGGGGTACGCGTCCGCAAGCTGGACGTCGCCTGGGTCGGCGGCGGCTACGGCTTCGCGCTGGACGCCTGCGACCAGGCCAAGGCCGGTATCGAGAACAACAGCGACGCCCGCGGCTTCGTCTGGCTGCCCGTGTCCTGGGCCGGTGCCCAGCGCTGCGGTGTGCTGTGGAGCGGGGACCAGAGCCTGTCCTGGGACTTCATCCGCTGGCAGATCCCGACGTACGCCGGAGCGACCATGTCCGGCATCGCGTACAACACGGGCGACGTCGGCAGCATCTACCGTCACGACCCCGAGATGTACACCCGCGACCTCCAGTGGAAGGCGTTCCTCCCGGCCATCATGACCATGGACGGCTGGGCCAGTGACATCACCACCAAGCAGCCGCACGACCAGCAGCCGTGGCTGGACGGCGAGCCGTACACCTCCATCAACCGCAAGTACCTGATGCTGAAGGAGCGGCTGCTGCCGTACATGTACACCCTGTCGAAGGAAGCCACCAGGACCGGTGTCGGCGCGGTCCGGCCGCTCGCGCTCGAGTACCCCGACGACCCGGCGGCGCTCGGTCCGGACGCCAAGTACGAGTTCCTGGCCGGACCCGACTTCCTGGTCGCGCCGGTGTACAGCGACACGGACGTCCGTAACGGCATCTACCTGCCGAAGGGCACCTGGACGGACTACTGGACGGGGAAGACCTACCAGGGCCCGACCACCGTCAACGGCTACAAGGCGCCGCTCGACACCCTGCCGCTCTTCGTCAGGGGAGGATCGATCGTGCCGATGTGGCCCGAGGGCACCGTGTCCTGGGAGTCCCGGGACCGGACCCGGCTCGGCTACGACATCCACCCGCAGGGCACCACCGAGTACACGCTCTACGAGGACGACGGCGTGACGCGGAAGTTCGCCGAGGGCGCCTCGGCCACCCAGCACGTCCGGGTCCAGGCCCCCGCCCACGGCAAGGGGGGCGGCACCACCGTCAGGATCGGCGCGAGTGTGGGGAGTTACCGGGGCAAGGTGTCCGCCCGCTCGTACGACCTCACCGTGCACGGCGAGCACGCGCCGTCGCAGGTCGTCATGGGCCACAGCCGCCTGCACCGGATGAACTCGGCGGCGGAGCTCGCGAAGGCCGGGTCGGGCTGGTTCACCGACCCTGCGACCGGGATCACGGAGGTCAGGACACCGTCCGTCTCCACCGGGCGCGGCTTCACGGTCGAGCTGCGGAAGTAACCGGCCCGGCACGGCGCCGGATGGCCGGGGGCCGTCTCCGGACGGCCCCCGGCCCCCGCGCCCGGGACGCTACGGCTTGCGGGCGACCGCGCCGTAGATCGGCACCGGCTGCGTCTCCACCGGGAGCTCACCGACACTGAGCTCCGGATGCCAGTCGACGACCGGCACCAGGCCGGGCTCCACCATTTCCAGCCCGTCGAAGAACCGGCTGATGGCCCGGTGCGACCTCGGTACGAGCGTCACACCGCCCGCCGCGTACGAGGCCACCCCCTTCGCCACGCTCTCCGGGTCGAAGTCACCGGTGAGCTGTGACAGCACCAGACAGCTCCCGGGGGCGAGCCGCTCCATCAAGCGCGCCACCAGCGCGTAGGCCCCTTCACTCCGGCCCTTCTCCTCGCCGTCGTCCCCGTCGTCGACGAAATGCAGCAGGGCGATGAGGGAGAGCGCGACGGGCCGGTCGAGATCGAGGACATCGGCGGCGAGTCCGAGGATCCGCTCCGGCTGCCGCACATCGGCGTCCAGGTACGCGGTCACCCCCTCGGCGGTCCCGCTCAGCAGCGCCCCGGCATGGGCCAGGACGATGGGGTCGTTGTCCACGTACACGACCCGGGCGTCGGGCGCCGTGCTCTGGACGATCTGGTGCAGGTTGGGCTCGGTGGGAATGCCGGAGCCGATGTCGAGGAACTGCCGTATCCCCTCCTCGCCCGCCAGCCGGCGCATCGCCCGGTGCATGAACCACCGGTTGTGGCGCGCGATGCGTTTCGTGTCCGGCGAGAGCCCGGCGATCTGCCGCCCGAGCTCCTCGTCGACGGGATAGTTGTCCTTCCCGCCCAGAAACCAGTCGTACACCCGCGCGGGATGCGGCCTGGTAGTGTCGATGCGGTCCGCACCGGATCCGTACCCTGTCATCTGGCATTCCCCCTGGTACTGATCAGCTTCCTGTCTCAGGATCTCGCAGCGGTCGCCCGCCCGGCCGCGTGGACACACGTGCTCCGGCGGCCGGGCGCCCTCATCGGGCCCCGGGGCTCGTCACTCCTTCACACCGATACCCCCGAAGGCGTCCACGTCCGCGGGCACGGTCGCACTGTCGGCGTCGGGATGCCACTCGCTGAGCCGGACGAAGCCGGGGTCGAGGATCCGCAGTCCGTCGAAGAGCGTGACGATCTCGTCGGGCTCGCGCACGTAGTACGGCACCGCGCCGCTCTCGATGTACGCCTTCTCCGCGGCGATCATGCCCTCGCTGGTACGCGTCCCGTCGTACATCACGAGGCAGCTGCCGGCCGGCAGCCCCGCCATCAGCCTGCCGACCACCTCACGCGCCTTCGCGAAGTCGCCCGCGTGCCCGAGTATGCCGAGCAGCATCAGGGCCACGGGCCGGTCGAAGTCGAGCGTCTTCGCCGCCTGGGCGAGGATGGCGTCCGGGTCGTAGAGGTCGGCGTCGATGTAGTCGGTGACGCCCTCGGGGGAACTGGTCAGCAGCGCACGGGCATGGGTCAGCACGAGCGGGTCGTTGTCCACGTACACGATGCGCGACTCGGGTGCGATGTCCTGGGCCACCTGGTGGGTGTTGTCCGCGGTGGGCAGTCCTGTCCCGATGTCCAGGAACTGCCGGACGCCCCGCTCCTGAACGAGGTGGCTCACCGAGCGCCGCAGGAACTGCCGCCCCGCCACCGCCACGTCGACGAGCCCCGGGAAGAAGGCCTTGATCTGGTCACCGACCTCGCGGTCGACCTCGTAGTTGTCCTTGCCGCCCACGAAGTAGTTCCAGAAGCGGGCGGAATGAGGCCTGGTGGTGTCGATCCGGTCCGCCACCGGCCGGGCGGGAGGGGTGATGGACGACTGATGCTCACTCATGGAGACCTCCGGACGCGGAACTGATCAAGCTATGGCCTTAACCTACCTGGGCGTCGCGAGAGTTATGGCCGCATACGTCACCCGGCACGTCTCCCGGGGCCGGTCCGGAGTTGGTTCCCGGTTGTCTCCCGCTTGAGTCCGGACGTTATCGGGTCGCTCGAACGACGCCGACTCCGTAGGTTCTGGGGTGGAATCGAATCACCGTTCCCCCGAACTCTCCGGAGGCCCCGCCTGTGACCGCCCCAACACCTCGGCGGACGCGCGCCCTTCGCCCTCTCGCCGCGGCCTTCGTGCGCTTCGTCGTGTGTGGTGGCGGGGTCGGGCTGGCGTCGAGCGCGGCGGTCGTGCTGCTCAGCGGGCGCCTACCGATGGCCGTCGCCAACGCGCTGGTCACCGTCGTCTCCACGGTGCTCGCGACCGAGTTGCACCGGCGGATCTCGTTCCGGAGCGAACGCCGGGGCTGGCGGGTCCATCTCCAGTCCGGGGCGACGGTCGCCGTGAGCTATGCGTTCACGACGGGGGCGCTGCTCTGTCTGTTCGCCGTGCGGCCCGACGCCTCGCCGCCGGCCGCGCAGACGGTCTATCTGGTGGCGTCCGCCCTGGCGGGGGCCGGACGGTTCGTGCTGCTGCGGGTCGTCGTCTTCGGGGACCGCGCCCGGAGCGGGCACCGTCGCACTCCGCCCGACGACGCGCTGGACAAGTCCGCGGCGATGATGGCCGTATGACGCCCCCTCGGTGGCCGGGGCCGCGATCGTGCTGGTTGACTGTCGTGGCCGGTCGCACGGGCGAGCGGAGCCCGCGGGCGGGCGGGGCGGATGAGGGGCGTGCGAATGGAGTACGGGCGGGCCGGGTGGGTCCGGGTGCCGGTGGGGGACGACGCGGCGCGGTGGGCGACCCGGGGGAAGTGCCTGCGGGTGCTGCTCGTCGTGCACAACGTGACCGCCGCGACGCGGCTGCTCGACGTGCTGCCTCTGTTCGACGACGATCTGCGGGTGCAGTTGCTGGCGACCTGCACGGGCTCCTCCGCGTTCGCGGCCGGTACGGCCGAGCTACTGGCCGACACCGGGGTGCCGGTGCTGCCGTGGGAGCAGGCCGTCGAGACGGAGGTGGACCTGGTGGTCTCCGCCAGTTTCGGCGGTCAACTGGAAGCGTTTTCAGGGAAGTTGGCCGTTCTCTCACACGGCGTCGGATACACTAAGAGGCTGGCGACACCGGACACCGGACACCGGACACCGGACACCGGACACCGGACACCGGACACCGGACTGGGGGCGGGGGCGCCTGCGCCCGTGTTCGGGCTCGCGCCTGGGTGGCTGCTGTCGGACCGGGGCACTCCCGTCGCGGACGCGCTCGTCCTCTCCCACCCCGAGCAGCTCGAACGACTGCGTGGTGCCTGCCCCGAGGCCGCACCGACCGCCGTGCTCGCCGGGGACCCCTGCTTCGACCGGATCCTCGCCGCACGCACCCGTCGCAAGCGTTTCCGCCGCGCGTTGGGGGTACGTCCCGGTCAGCGGCTCGTCCTGCTCAACTCGACCTGGAACTCGGAGTCCCTCTTCGGTGACGGGACCGAGGTTCCGGGGGACGGCCGGCGCGGAGGAGATGTCGTCGCCGCGCTGCTCGACCGGGTCGCCGACGAGTTCCCCGTGGACGAATTCCGGTTCGCCGCCGTACTGCACCCCAACATCTGGCACGGACACGGCCCCGGTCAGATCCGCGCCTGGCTCGATCGCGCGCGGCGCGGCGGGATGGCGCTGATCGATCCGCTGACGGGGTGGCGGCAGGCCCTGCTGGCGGCCGATGCCGTGATCGGGGACCACGGATCCGTCACCTATTACGCGGCCGCCCTCGGCACTCCGGTACTCCTGGGGGCCGTGCCGCTCCACGCCCTCGACCCCGACGCGCCGATCTCCGCGTTCATGCGGGAGGCGCCGAGGCTCGACCCCGACGCGTCCCTGTCGGCGCAGATCGAGGAACTCATCAGCTGCCACCGGCCGTTGCCCGGTCCGGCCGAATTCACCACCTCCGTGCCCGGTGAGTCCGCGGCGAGGCTCCGCGGGCTCTTCTACTCGATGGCCGGTGCGCCGGAACCCGATCGGCCCGCGACACTGGAGCCGCTCCCGCTGCCCGGGTACGAGGCCGGGACGGTCACCGTGCCGTTGCGGGTGCTGACCCGGGTGCTCGGGCCGGGGGAGATCGCCGTCAGCCGCTGGACGGGGGCGCGCCCCGGGACCGGACCGGATCCCGTCGGCGAGCTGCACATCGCCGTCCACGAGGACACCCGCGAGGTGGACCAGCTGGAGCTGGCCGACGTCATCTTCCGGGAGGGCGGACCCGACGATCCGCGGTTCGGTTC
The DNA here is from genome assembly GCF_040634135.1 of Streptomyces sp. NPDC007164. Taxonomy (NCBI): domain Bacteria; kingdom Bacillati; phylum Actinomycetota; class Actinomycetes; order Kitasatosporales; family Streptomycetaceae; genus Streptomyces; species Streptomyces sp. NPDC007164. Next base: position 6,050 of record NZ_JBEYFB010000016.1, on the reverse strand, counting down.
GCCGTCCGGCTGGACCACCGAGGTGCTCCGCCGGCATCCGGGCTGCTCCCTGGCGGCCTATGTGACCGGCCCGTCCGAGTGCCTGGTGCGGGTGCGTGGCGGGGAGCCGCTCCGGATGCTGGCGGTGCCCGACGCCGATGCGGAGGACGTGGCCGGCCCGGACCCCGCCGCGTACGCCTCCGCCCTGTACGCCTGGCTGGCCGCGGAGGGCCGGGGGACGGTCACCGCCCACGCGCGGGCGGTGACCGACGGGCTCGTCCTGCGTACGGGCGACCGGCTCCATCGCGTGCGGGTCGTTCCTCTGTCGCCGTCCGGCTCGGCGGGCTGAGGAGGGCCGCAACGGGGGCTACGGAGCCACGCAGCGTTCCCGCATGCGTCGCAGATGGACCAGGTGGAATGTGGCGCGCTGGCCGTCGAGGGTCGTGATCGCCGCCTCGATCAGCGGGCGCGCCGAATCGGTGTCGTCCTCGTCCAGCCAGGTCTCGGCGAGATCCGTGAGGGTCCGGGCCGTGTTGTACGTGTCACCGCTCGACCGGAAGTACGACAGCGCGGTCTCCAGGTACCGCCGGGCCTCCTCGCGCCGCCCCAGCCCGCGCAGTGCCCGCCCCCGATGGCGCTCCAGCAGTGCCTCGGCACGCGGCACGTCGCCCGTTCCCTCGTCCTGTCCGCCCATGGTGCCCAGGATGCCGCCGGCCTCCTCGAAGCAGTCGTGCGCCTCCTGGTAGCGCCACTGGCGCAGTCTCAGCAGTCCCAGGAATTCGACGGCCGAGGCGTGGCCCCGCTTGTGGCCCGCCGCCGCCTCGGCCGTCGCCGCTGCCAGGGCCTCCGTCTCCGCCTCCTGCCAGCGCTTCAACTCGGTGAGGGAGTGGGCCAGTTGTGCGTGCAGGGATCCGGCGTCGAGGCTCGTGGGGCGATGGGCGTCGATGAGGCGCGCGCCGATGCGGAGCGCCGGCAGCAGCATCTCGTGGTGGCCGGCCTTGAGCTGCAGCGGCCACAGGGCACGGCACAGGCGTACGGCGGATTCCGGGTCACCGGACTCCTCGGCGCAGCGCACCGCCTCTACCAGGTTGCCCGATTCCGCGAGCAGCGCGTCGAGGGCGGCGCCCCGGTCCTCGTACGTCTGCCCGGTGCGGCCCTCGGCGGGCGCGGGTACCCGCCAGCTCTCCGGGAGCGCCTGGTGGGCGGCCGATGCGGCCAGTTCCGCGTAGGCGTTCAGGGTGCGGGCGAGCGCCGCCGAGCAGGCCGCGATCCCGTCGTCCCGGATCGCGGCCGCCTCGGCGTGTGCGCGGACCGTGTGACGGTAGTGGTAGCGACCGCTGCCGGTCGCGCCGGTGCCGCGTTCCAGGAGCATCCGGTCGGCCAGGTCCGCCAGGAGTTCCGCTGTCGCGTCGGGGTCGTGGCCGGTGGTCCGGGCGGCCGTGGCGGCGTCGAAGGCGGGCCAGTCGCGCAGCGCCATCAGCCGGTACAGGCGGGCGGACTCCGGTTCCAGGAGCCGGTAGTTGTCCTCGGCCGCGCCTTGTACCGGGTCGCCGTCCGTCCCGGCGCGACGCGGCGGAAGCGTGGGTGCGGAGAGCTGGTGCGCGGCGGCGCGCAGGGCGTAGGGCGACCCGCCGCAGCGCTGGAGCAGCGAGGGCAGGGTGGCGCGGGCGGCGGCGACCGTGGACTTGCCGGTGATGTCGGTGAGCAGCCGTACCGCGTCCCGGTCCGTGAGCGGGCCGACGGGCACCCGGACGGCGTCGATGCCGGGGAAGGGGGCGCGGGCGACCAGGATCGTGAACACGCCGGGTGCCGAGGTGAGGAACGGCCTCACCTGCGAGGCGGAGTACGCGTGGTCGAGCACGATCAGAAGCCGCAGGTCCGCCACGCAGTGGCGGAAGAACTCGCCGAGCTCGCCGGTCCCGGTCGGCATCTCCTCGTCCGGAACCCGGAGTTGACGCAGCAGGGCGCGCAGTACGGTTCCGACGTCGCGTGCGCCGCCGATGCCGCGGCCCCCGAGGTCGGCGTAGATCTGGCCGTCCGGGAAGAGCCGGGTGGGCTGTGCTCCGAAGTGCACGGCGAGGGTGCTGGAGCCCATGCCGTCCGGACCGTGCACCAGGGCGAGCCGGGGCCGTCCGTCGGCGCGGCGGGACGCCTCCTTCTGGAGCTGCTTCATCGCCTCCTTGCGATCCGTGAAGAACCTTATGGAGGCGGGGAGGTCCGACCGCACCGTCCGGGCCGGGGCGGGGTCGCGGCGCATCCGGGCGGCGAAAGCGGTCCAGGAGGCGGCGAGTTGCGGATCGGTGCGCAGCCGGTCGTGGACCATGCGGGCGACGTCTTCCCGTTCGTCCGGGGCCACGGGTGCGGGGACCTCACGGCCGACGATTCTCCGCACGACGCCTCCGGTGGACTCCCAGGCCCATTTGCCGGCCTCGTTGGCCATCCCCGAGCCGACCGCGCCGAGTACCGCCGAAATCGCCGCCACCGAAGTGGGATCGAGCATGTCGCGCACTCCTCGTTCCCGGTGTTCCGCGCGGTACGCCCTCCCCGGCACCGTCGCTGTCACCGTGCGGATCAACGTTAGCGTCAGACGGGCCGGTCTCCCCCGGACATCGTGGTGGTGGCCGTACGGGCTGACGCGGGACGGCCGTTCAACTGTCCTGAAAGCGACCCTTTCATCGGCGTCCGGCCGGATTCGGCACTTCGGCACCGCCGCCCTCGCCGCCGCCCGTTCGCCGCGTCCCGGCGTCTTCCGCCGTTCTTTCGCGGATGCGGCCGTACGGTCGTCGAGTGTGTCCACCGCACGCCACACCGTGTTGGATATCCTGGCGGTTGTTCCAGGTCGTCACGGCGAGCCCCGTCGGCCGTCGGCGCGCGGGCCGGGGGCCCGTCGAGGGGAGTAACTGTGCAGGGAGCCGCACACCGGGGTTCGCCCAGGAAGGCCGAGCAGGCTTGGCAGCAGGCGGTGGCGCTGCTGAACCAGGGCAATGAGGCGGCCGCCGCGGAACGTTTCTCGTTCGCCGCCGAGCAGGACCCCCTGGCCGCCGATGCCTGGCTGGGGCTGCATGCGACCGGGCAGCGCCAGAAGGAGGCGCTGGACGGGATGGTCCGGTCCTCCGGCTCATTCGGCGCGCTGCGTTCGAAGTTCGGGATGCCGCTGCGCTCCCGGTTCCAGCTCGGGCACTACGTCACCTTCCGGCTGGAGAACGCCCGCGACCTCTGGGTGGCGGCGATGACCTCGCTGCTGGACACCGGAAAGCTCGACGAGGCCTGGGCCGGGCTCTCCACGGCTCAACTTGACTGCGACGAGACCCGGTTCGTGTGTACGCGGTACGCCTTCCTCAAGGAGGACTGGGCCCTCGTGCTCCGGTTCGCCCCAGGGATCCGTGACGCCTTCCTGCACGACGAGGCCCAGCTGTACGTGGGGGCGGCGCTGTTCGCGCAGGGGGTCTGCCACGAGGCGCTGAACGTGCTGGCGGAGCTGCCGAAGAAGCTGGAGTCGGGGAGCCGGTTCGACGCGGAGGTCAAGTACTTCATGGGCCGGTCCCTGGAGTCGCTGGGCCGGCCCGAGGAGGCGCTGAGGCGGTACCAGTACGCGTTCCGGTGTGCGCCGGGCCTCTTCGACGTGGACGTACGGGCGCAGGCGCGTTCCACGGCTCCGACGGCTTCGTCCGTGGCCGGGGAGCCTTCCGCACCCTCCCCTTCCCCCTCCTCCCCCTCCGCTTCGCCTTCCCCTGCGGCGCCCCCGCGGCCCCGTACGCCCGCCTCCGTACCCCCTGTCCCGGCGGCCGCTCCGGGCGCCGGGCAGAACTCCGGGCAGCCGGAGACGGACGGTGCGGTCGGGCTGTCGCGCGAGGAGATGGCCCGTCTGCTCGCGGAGGCCCAGCAGGCGCTGGACGGCATGATCGGCCTGGAGCCGGTGAAGCGGCAGGTGCTCACCCTGATCGCGCAGCTGCGCATGGCGGCGCTCCGGGAGGAGCAGGGCCTGCCGAGCGGCGCCCGGCCCCGGCACTTCGTCTTCGCGGGCCCTCCCGGCACCGGCAAGACGACCGTCGCCCGCGTCATCGGCAAGGTCTTCGCCGGGCTGGGGCTGCTGAGTTCCGGGCATGTCGTCGAGGCCCAGCGCGTCGACCTCGTCGGGCAGCACCTCGGATCCACCGCCATCAAGACCAGCAAGGTCATCGACTCCGCCCTGAACGGTGTGCTGTTCATCGACGAGGCGTACGCCCTGTCCAACAGCGGGTACAGCGGTGGCGACGCGTTCGGCGACGAGGCGCTCCAGGTGCTCCTGAAGCGGGCCGAGGACGACCGGGACCGGCTCGTGGTCGTACTCGCCGGGTACCGCGAGGAGATGACCGGTCTGCTCGCCGCCAACCCGGGGCTGGTGTCCCGGTTCAACACCCGGGTCGACTTCCCCTCCTACTCCGCGCAGGAACTGCTGCTGATCGCCCGGTCCATCCTGGGCGATCAGGGCGACGTGCCCGACACGGCGGCCGCCACCGCGCTCGGCGACCTCTTCGCCGCTGCCGTGGACGGCGGCATGGCCGACACCCTGGGCAATGCCCGATTCGCCCGTGAACTGTGCCAGAAGGCCGCCGCGCAGCGGGACCTGCGGCTGTACGCCGAGCACTCGGGCGGTTCGACACCGACCCGTGAGGAGATCACCACCGTGCTCACCCAGGACGTGATGGCGGCCCACCAGGAGCTCATGGAATCCCACGGGAACCCGGCGTAGAGGTCGGAGCATCCCCGGGCTCAGGACTCAGGGCTCAGGACTCAGGACTCAGGGTGCCTTGAACAGCCCCGGGAACCGGAGTGCGAGCCAGGGTCTGCGGCCCCGGGCGAACACCCGGCCCCGGGCCATGGCGCCGTTCGGGCCGATGCGGCCGAGCGCCATCAGGAGGAAGGTGACCGGCTCGATGAGGATGGTGCAGTCCGGGCGGGCCGGCGGCCCAGGGGTGACGGTCACGGCGCCGTCGGTGAACGTGACACCGAATCGGGCGCCGCCCCACAGACGGACCGTGTAACTGGCGGTGAGCCGGGCGGTGGTGGCGGCATCGGTGACCCTGGGCATCGCCGTGATCAGGAACGGCAGGGACAGTTCGACGCGTGTGCGGTCGATCATGTGGGGGCGCCCCAGCGCACGGGCGAGGTCGTAGCCATGGCCGAGCATGTGGGTCAGCAGGTACGAGCCCAGCACCTCCCGGCTCATCGGCCCCAGCGGCGTAACCACGGTCCCGGCCGTTTCACCGGTCCCTCCGCCCATGCCCCCGCCGGTCCGGCCGCCCGCCCCGCCACCCGTCCCGCCACCGGTCCCGACGCTGTCCGTCGCGCACCGTTCGAAGGCCGTGAGGTACCCATCGGTGTGCCTCACGATCAGCTCCGCCAGCGGCCCGGCGGCCCGCTCGCCGAACTCCGCGAGCGCCTGTTCATTGGCGGCGGCCAGGCTCTGCGGCGTTCCGTCCCCGTAGCGGCGTTCCCGGCCGGCCGCGATATCGGCCATCAGCTCGTTGGCCTGTGCCAGATGTGCCGCGGCCTCCCCCACGGTCCACTCCGACCGGGGCACCGGAACACTCGTGTCCGCGACCCCGCGCAACACCGCCGCGATGTCCTCGGCGGTGCCCCGCAGGGCATCGCCGAGCCCTTCGGGCAGCGTGTCCCGCGCGTCGCGTCCGGTCGCTGATTCCACGCTTCTCCCCGCTTCTGCCGAGCCCGCCCGCCCGGATGTGAACGGCCCTGCCCTCAGGCTGCGTCCCGGGCGCCCCACTGCGCCCGTGGTACAGAAGACCAGGTGGCGAAGGCCGCGACAAGGGCCACAACGCCACCGGTCCCGATCGGCTCCCGTCGCTGTGCGGGACCGGTCGAGCCGGCGCGGCCGCATCGCGGCGCCCATTCGTACGGTTGCGGCAAGTCTGCCTGCATCCGATGTCTACCCACGGGTAACTCCCCCTGCTTTGGTGGGCGGCACCACCTTCCGCCCCCCCGTTATCTTTTTCGCGGTCCTGCAAGAGGGCCGCTGGCCTCCGGGCCCGGCATGACTGTGTCCCCCTGTCGAAGGAATGACCTGGGGGGTG